>JAXDGQ010000185.1:0-10913 GCA_034664965.1 Solirubrobacteraceae bacterium
GCGTAGACGCCGATCGCCTGCACCGTGCCGCACTTGCGCGTCAGGCGGATGGCCAGCTCCAGCGCGCGGGGGTCGCCGACCGCGTCGATGCACGCGTCCACCCCGCGACCCTCGGTCGCGGCCCGCACCGCGGCGCGCGGATCGTCCTCGGTCAGGTGCACGGCCTGCGCGCCGAAGGAGGCGGCCATCGCCAGGCGGTCGGGAACGGTGTCGATCGCGACGACGTGCGCGGCCCCGACCGCGAACGCCGCCTGCACGGCACACAGGCCGACGGGGCCCAGTCCGAGCACCGCCGCGGCGTCGCCGGGCTGCAGGCCGCTTTCGGCGGCGGCGTGATAGCCCGTTCCCATCACGTCGCCGGCGAACAGCGCGACGTCGTCGCTCATGCCGGCGGGGACCTTGCGGAGCACGAGATCGGCGCTGGGCACGAGCGCCTGGTCGGCCTGCGTGCCCTGAAGCGCGCCGAGCGCCGCGCCGTGGCCGAACGTGCGCGATTCGTCGCACTTGTGAAACCAGCCACGCCGGCAGAAGAAGCAGCGCCCGCACGCCGTCTGAAAGCATCCGAGCACGCGGTCGCCGACGGCCACGTTGCGAACATCCTCGCCGACGGCGGTGACGGTCCCGACATACTCGTGACCGATCGTGAAGCCGGGATCGATCTTCACGCGGCCGTGGTAGATGTGCAGATCCGAGCCGCACACACCGCTGGCCTCGACGCGCACGATCGCGTCCGTCGAGTCGATGATCTCCGGCTCGGGCACATCGTCGACGAGCACCTCGCCGGGGGCCTGGAATGTCACCGCGCGCATCTGGCGCGGAGCCTAGAGGACCGGCGAACGCGAAGGCACCACGCGCGCGCTCACCGCGCTCGCCGCAAGGCATATGCTGCGCACATGTCCGAGCCCTCCAAGGCCGCGCTCGTCACCGGCTGCTCGTCGGGTATCGGCCGCGCGACCGCGCTGCGCCTGGCGGGCTCCGGCTGGAAGGTCTACGCGTCGGCGCGCCGGCCGGAGGCGATCTCCGAGCTGCGCGACGCGGGCTGTCAGACGCTCGCGCTGGACGTCACCGACGAGCAATCGATGCACGCGGCGGTCGCTTCGGTCGAGCGGGCCGAGGGCGCAATCGGGGTGCTGATCAACAACGCCGGCTACAGCCAGAGCGGAGCGATCGAGACGGTGCCGATGGAGGCCGTGCGGCGCCAGTTTGAGACCAACGTGTTCGGACTCGTGCGCCTGACGCAGCTGGTGCTGCCGAAGATGCGCGCGCAGCGCTGGGGCAAGATCGTCAACATCGGCTCGATGGGCGGGCGGCTGTCTTTTCCCGGAGGCGGTCACTACCACGCGACCAAGCACGCCGTCGAGGCGATATCCGACGCCATGCGCTTCGAGCTGCGCGGCTTCGGCATCGACGTCATCCTGCTGGAGCCGGGGCTGATCACGACCGAGTTCGGCGAGGCGGCGACGGCGAGCATGGCCGACACGAAGATCGTCGGCGACGATCCCTACGCGACCTTCAACGCCACCGTCGGCGCGGTCACCAAGGGCGCTTACGACGGGCCGATGCGCCTGCTCGGCGGCGGCCCAGACCGGGTGGCGAAGGTGATCGAGCGCGCGCTCAAGCGTCGCCACCCCCCGGCCCGCATCACGATCACGCCTTCGGCCAAGGTCACGATCGCCATGCGCCGCCTGCTGCCCGATCGCGCGTGGGACGCCGCGATGCGCGCGCAGTTCCCGCAGCCCGACTAGGTGTCTGCCAAGGCGGCCCGCGGGCGGCCGACTGCAAAGCCCTGCGCATAGTCGACGCCGAGCTCGCGCAGCAGGCGCATCGTCGCCTCGTCGCCAACGAACTCCGCGATCGTGCGCTGGCCCATCTCGCGCACGAGACCGACGAGCGCCTTGACGACCAGCTGGTCGTGCGCGGAGTCGGTCAGGCCGCGGATGAACTCGCCGTCGATCTTCAGATAGCTGAAGGGAAGGTGCTTGAGGTAGTGAAACGAGCCGAAGCCCGCCCCGAAGTCGTCGAGCGCAACGGCGCAGCCGAGCGCCTGAGCACCTGCACAGAAGGCTCTGGCACGTGGCATGTCGGAGATCGAAGCGGTCTCGGTGACCTCGAGGATCAGGCGCGCGGGGTCGGCTCGGTGGCGCTCGAGCCCGCGCTGGATGTGCGCGAGCATGTCGCCGTCGGTGAGCGACACCGCGGATAGGTTCATCGCGATCGGACCCCCATGGGAAGCGAGCAGCGCCACGACCTTGTCGAGCACCATCCTGTCGATCTCGCGGATCAGCCCGTAGCGCTCGGCCGCCGGCAGGAAGCTTGCAGGAGCGATGACGTTGCCATCGGCTTCGTCGGCCAGGCGCACGAGCGCCTCGTGGTGGGCGACGCGACCATCGGCGAGCGAGACGATCGGCTGGTAGTGCAGCACGAACAGGTCCTGCGCCAGTGCCCTGCGCAGGCGTGCCAGCCAGGGCCGGCGGTGCAGGCCCGCCGGCGAGCAGATCCGCGCCGCGCGCGAGTCGCCGGCGGCGATGCCGCGGTAACGGTTGTGCGCCGCGCTCGCGGGAATGCCCATCAGCAGCCGTGGCTTGGCGCGAGCGATCGTCGACGTCCCCATCTCGGCGACGGTCTTCGACGGCGCGAGCGCGTACCCTGCGCGCGGGCCGGCCCGCTCAGGCGCGCCTGCGGCGCTCGTACGGGCGGCGTGCGCGGTCGGAGACGACGAGCAGCAGCGCAAGCAGCACGAAGTTCATCACGACCGAGGAGCCGCCGTATGCGACGAACGGCAGCGTCACGCCGGTCAACGGGATCACGCGCGTCACGCCGCCGACGATCACGAACACCTGCATCGCGACCACGAAGGCCAGACCGGTCGCCAGCAGCTTGGAAAACGAGTCCCGGGCCAGCGCCGCGACCTTCAGCCCGCGGGCGACGAACAGCAGGTAGACGACCAGCAGCGCCGCCGCCCCGGCGAGGCCGAGCTCGTTGGTTATGACCGCGTAGATCGTGTCGCTTTCGGGAACCGGCAGGATCGGCCCGGCCTGGTGGGGCAGGCGCAGCAGCGACTGGTCGAAGCCCGTCCCAAGCAGACCACCGTCGGCCTGCGCGAACAGCGACTGAGCGAGCTGGTAGCTGCCGCCGAAGGGCTTGTTGTAGAGAGCCGGGTCGAATGGGTGCTCCCAGGCCAGCACGCGGGAGTGCACATGGCTGACGTGCCCGACGACGAACCACGCCCCGATCGCGAACAGCACCAGTCCGATGAAGGGGAACGAGAAGCGCCCCGTGGCGACGTACAGCAGCGCGAGAAACGCGCCGTAGAACATCAGCGAGGTGCCCAGCTCGCGCGTGAGCAGCAACGTCCCCATCGCCGCGCCCCAGACGATCAGCATCGGGCCGAACTGCTTCATCGGCGGAATCGTCAGCCCGAGCACGCGCCGCCCGGCGGTCACGAGCAGCTGGCGGTTGTCGCGCAGGTAGCTGGCGAGGAAGATCACGATCGCGATCTTCGCCAGCTCGGATGGCTGAAAGGAGACACTCCCGACACGGATGTCCAGGTAGGCGCCGTTGACCTGCGCGCCGATTCCCGGCAGCCGCGGCAGCACGGTCATGCCGATTCCCACGGCGGCGATCGTGTAGCGATATCGCTCGAGCACGGCCACGCCGCGACCGCGCAGCGCGAGGATCGTCGCGGCGAACAGCACCAGCCCGACCACCATCCACTGAGCCTGCTGGCGCGCCAACACTGGATCGATGCGATAGACCATCACGATCCCCACGCTGGCGAGCACGGCGGCGAGCGGGAACAGGTACGGGTCGGCGTGTGGCAGGGCGAAGCGGATCACCAGATGCGCGGCCAGACACAGCGCGAGAAACAGCGCGCCGTATGTCAGCGAGACGCTGGATGCGTTGTTCAACGTCAGGTTGGTCGAGGCGCCCGGAGCGCTGTCGCCGTCCTGGATGAAGATCGCCGTGAACCCGGCGATCACAAGCAGCGCAGACGGGACGAGGCCCAGCAGCTCGCGGTTTCTCGCGCTCAGCACGCGTGCGAGGGTACCTCGCAGCCCGGCGCGGGCACGCCGACTGGCTCGCTACCCTACGGCGACGTGCGTGCCGTCCGGGGGGATGTCGCGCGCTCGACCCACCTCTATGCGCAGATCGCTGCCGACACGCCATGGATGACGAGCGCCCGCCATCCCACTCGCGCAGGATGTGGCTGCGCTTCGCAGTCGCGGCCCTGCTGATCGCGGGCCTCAGCGGCGGCGCGACGGCGACGATTGCGCTCAACGAGGTGGAAAAAGTGGGAGGCGAGATCTTCCAACACACCGTCAAGGTCAACAAGTCGCTCGTCAAGCCCTACACCGGCGGCCCTCAGACCTACCTCGTCCTGGGCTCAGACCGCCGCGCCAAGTCCAAGGACGCGCTGGATCGCACCAATCCGCCGCACAGCGACACGATTCTGCTCGTACGCTTCGACCCCGAGCAGGGCCAGACGTCGGTGATGTCGATCCCGCGTGACCTGCTGGTCAACATCAAAAGCTCCAAAGGCGAGTACTACCCACAGGAAAAGATCAACGCCGCGTACACCTACGGCGCCAGGCTCGGCGGCGTGAAAGGCTCGATGGAACTCGCCGCCGAAACGATCGAGAAAGAGGTCTTTCCCGGGCTGGTGATCAACGGCATCGTCGACGTCAACTTCTCGAGCTTCATAAAGATCGTCGACACGCTGGGTTGCGTGTACGTCAACGTCGACCATCGCTACCTGCACATCAACGGCGAAGGCGGCGAAGCGTACTCGGAAATCAACCTGCAGCCTGGCTACCAGAAGCTCTGCTACAACAACGCGCTCAGCTACGTGCGCTATCGCCACGGCGACTCGGACTTCGTGCGCGTGGCGCGCCAGCAGGATTTCCTGCGCGCCCTGCGCGAGCAGGTCTCGGCGGAAGACCTGCTGGGGCAGGTCGAACACGTGGCTAAGGTCGTCGGCAAGGCGATCGTCACGGCAGGCTTCAGCCACTCGGCCGATCGAGTGCTCGAGCTCGCCAAACTGATCGGCTTCTCCCAGGGCAAGCCGCTGCGCCAGGTCAAGTTCCGCGCCACCAGCGCGAACTTTGCGCTCAAGGGAGGGTCCTACGTGACGAGCACCGAAGCGCTCGAGCGCGCGACGTTGGACGACTTCCTCAACGGCGCTCAAAAAGTCGCCAAACCCAAGCCGAGTGTCCCGCATCCCGCCCGCAAGGGCCACCGCCGCTCCCGCCGCGCCTCAGCGCCGACCGCAGCCTCGCTCGGCCTGTCCCCCTCGGGCTCTGCGGGCGAAGCTGAACTGGCCAAAGGCACGATCAACATGCCGCTGAAGGTCCTGTATCCGTCGCTGCAGACGGCTTCGAGCAGCGAGCAGCCGGCGCGCGCGTATGACCTGCGCGACCAGGGCAAACGCCTGCGCCACGCCTACGTCGCCGTGTGGCGGGCGAACGCGCTGGGCGGCTACTACGACTTCCAGGGCACCGACTGGAAGAAACCGCCGCTGATCGCGCATCCCAACGAACAGCGCAAAATCAACCACGTCACGTACATGATCTTCACGGATGGCAGCCACATCCACGTGATCGCATGGCGCCGGGGCCCCATGCTCTACTGGCTGACGAACACGCTGCTGGAGGATCTGTCAAACGAACAGATGCTGGCGATCGCCCGCTCGGCCAAGCCGCTGCACTGAGCGCCGGCTAGGGCCTGCGTGCGTCGCGCGCCTGGTCCAGGGCGGCATTGACCAGCGCGTCGGCGTCGGCGTTCTGCGCGCGCGGGACCGTGCGTATCGACCAGCGCTCAAAGCCACGCAGCGCGCTCGTCGCCTCTTTGTGCAGCGGGCGCAATGCCTCGTTCTTCACCTTGTACTCGCCGAGCACCTGCTTGGCGATCAGCTCGGAGTCGCCGACCACCTCGACCTCGCTTGCACCGAGCTCGCGAGCGCGCTCCAGGCCGAGCAGCAGCGCGCGGTACTCGGCGACGTTGTTGGTCGTGCGCCCGAGCAGCTGGGCGTGTTCGCCGAGCAGCTGGCCATCGGAGGACTCGATCACGACGCCGGCGGCGGCCGGACCGGGGTTGCCGCGAGCGCCACCGTCGACGTGCACGACGATCCTCATCCGAGCGAAGCTTCCAGGACCGTCAGGCGGTGGCGTGTGCGAGCGGCGGCAGATCGCCGGGCACGCGCGCGCGACGGCGATCGCGCACGATGCGGCGCTGCGGCGCGTCAGACGCTGCGGAGCGTCCGTGACGCGCACGTCTGTCGAACTCGCGCCGATCGACGATCACGGTCACGTTGTCCTCGCGCTCGTAGTGCTTGACGAGCTTTGGATACAGCTCATCGGCCAGCGGTCTCGGGACAACGCAGTAGATCATCGCGAGAGCGATCTTACTCCCCGAGATCCAATAAGCAAGCGCCTGCAAGGGTGCTCTGCATCGACGTCGCGCAACGAGGCCGGCGTTCTCGCCGGCCTCGAGAAGGTCGACTCAGCTGAGCGTGAGCGAGCCGCGCTCGTCGGCAACGGCGTTTGCCAGGCGATCCTCAGAGCGCAGTTCGGCGAGCTCGGTGCCTTGCGCGATGGCCCGCGCCTGCGCGCCCTGCATGTCGTCGAGGTCGACCTCGTAGGTGTACCAGCACAGCTCCCAGGCGAGGACGATGACGACCGAAGAGGCGACGGCCTCGCCCGGACGCACGCTGACCTCGGGCGTCCCGAGCGAGCGCGTGAGGCTGGCCACCCGCCGCGGATACTCACCGCCGTTGAACACGTCGATCGCTTGTTGCAGCGGGCCACCGCCGAGCGGACCGGGCGAGCGCCGCTGCTGCTCGGACGCGACCCGCGCGGGCACCGGCAGCGCGGGGTCGCGCGGCTCGGAGAAGTCCGGCGCTCCGGCCTGCTCGGCGCCGAGGAAGTCGTAGGCCTGCGGCGAACGATCGAAGGGGACGCCATCGGCGTCGAGCCCCGCCTCCGCAGCACCGATGCGCGGCTGCTCGGACTCGCCGCGGCGCGTCTGGCGCAGGCGCTCGAACAGCCCGCGTGCGCGCCTGGTGCGCAGCGGCGCGACGCTCAGAGCGGGCTCGTCGGAGCTGCGCTTCCAGCCCTGATGCGCGGCGCGCGGCGCGCAGAGCTCGCACACCATTCGCGGCTGGCCGGCGGCGAGGAACACGTCTGGCTGCTCGCCGCGCAGCAGACGTCGTTCGCAGACATCGCAGGCGACGTCAGGCTGCGAGGTGACGATCGATCTGGTTGCCATGAGACGGTCAGGGTAGCTGGGCCGGCGGGCGGGCGCGCCGCGGGGGCCCGACCGGTGACCTGCCGGGCCGGGCGCGCAGATCAGGCGTGTGTCGTCGCGCGCTCTTCAGAGGCCTCGGCGACAACCTTCGGGGCAAGGTGCCCCGGCACCTCCTCATAGCGCTGGAACTCCAGCGTGTAGTCGCCCTGACCGCCGGTGATCGAGCGCAGGTCCGGCGCGTAGGTGAGCATCTCGGCCATCGGGACCTCGGCTTTGATCTCCGTCATCGCCCCGTCGGGCTCCATGCCCTGCGGTCGCCCGCGGCGGCTGTTGAGGTCGCCGATCACGTCGCCGACATAAGCCTCGGGCACCGACAGCGTGACCAGCATGATCGGCTCCAGCAGCACCGGGTCGGCCTGCGCCAGCGCCTCTCTCATCGCCTGCACGCCCGCCAGCCTGAAGGCGATCTCCGAGGAATCGACGGAGTGATGGGCGCCGTCGAACAGACGCACGCGCACGCCCTTCACCGGATAGCCGGCGAGCACGCCCGACATCATCGCCTCGCGCACCCCCTTCTCCACGGCCGGGATGAACGAGCCGGGAATCACGCCGCCCTTGATCTTGTCGACGAACTCGAACCCGTCGTCACCGATCGAAGATCGGCCGGTCAGCGGCTCGATCTCGATCTGGCAGTCGCCGAACTGCCCCCGCCCGCCCGACTGCTTCTTGTGCCGGCCGCGCGCCGTCGCGGAGCTGCGGATCGTCTCCTGATAGGGGACGCGCGGCGGCTGCAGGCTGACCTCGACGCCGAAGCGATCGCGCAGCCTGTCGACGACCACCTCGACGTGCACCTGCGACAGCCCGGCGACGATCTGCTCGCCGGTCTGCTGATCGCGGTGCAGGTCGATCGTGGGGTCCTCCTCCTGCAGCCGGCGAAGCGACGCGAACACCTTCTCCTCGTCGCCACGGCTCTTGGGCTCGATCGCAAAGGCCATCACAGCCGCGGGGAGCTTCAGCCGCGGCATCTCGATCGGCTCGTCGCGGTCGGCCAACCAATCGCCGGCACGCGTCTCCTTGAGCTTCGCGACGGCGCCGATGTCGCCCGGGCCGAACTCCTGCACGTGACGCACCTCCTTGCCCGCGAAGACGAGCAGCTGGCCGACGCGCTCCTTCACGTGCGCATTGGTGTTGAGCACATGGCTGTCGGCCGGCAGGACCCCTTGGTAGATGCGCATCAGGTTGATCCGCCCGGCATAGGGATCGGCTCTGGTCTTGAACACGTATGCGAACAGCTCGGCGTCCTCGCTGGGCGTCAGCTCGATCTCGCCGACCTTGAGCGAGCCGTGCTTGACCGGCGAGGGCAGATCCTCGACGATCGCATCGAGCAGGCGCGAGGTGCCGAGGTTGCGCGTCGCCACCCCGCACACCACGGGAAAGATCTTGCCGTGGTTGGTGCCCTCCTTCAGCGCATCGACGATCTCCTCGTGTGAGATGCTCTCGCCCTCCAGATAGCGCTCCATCAGCGCGTCTGACACTTCGCAGACCTCGTCCATCAGCTTCTCGCGGTACTCCTGCGCGCGCTCGGCCAGCTCGTCGGGGATCGGCACCTCGCTCCAGCCGCCGCGCGAAGGCTGGCCGATCTCTGATCGGTCCTGGCGAAAGGCCTTCATGTCGACGAGGTCGATGACCCCTTCGACGTCGTGCTCGGCCCCGATCGGGATCTCCGTCGCGACGGCGTGCGGGCCGAACGCCCGCTTGATCTGCTCCAACGCCCGGTAGAAGTCCGCGCGCTCGCGGTCGAGCATGTTGACGAACAGCATGCGCGCGATGTCCAGCTCCGCCGCGCGCGCCCATAGCCGGGTTGTCGAGACCTCGACCCCCATCACGGCATTGACGACGAACACCGCCGACTCGCACACGCGCAGGGCACCGAGCGCATCCGCGACGAAGCTCGGCTCGCCCGGCGTGTCGAGCAGGTTGATCTTGCGCTCCTGCCAGGAAAACGAGCTCAGCGACGCCGAGATCGACATCTGCCGCGACTGCTCGTCGGGATCGGCGTCGGACACCGTGCTGGCGTCCGGAACCGAACCGAGCCGGCCGGTCGCCCCAGCCTCGAACAGCAGCGCCTCGTGCAGCGAGGTCTTTCCGGCGCCGCGATGGCCGACAAGGGCGACATTGCGAATCCGGTCCGCCGGCTGGCGGTCTCCCATGGGTCGCATGCGATCTCCTCTGTAGCTGTGCGCCCACAATACCGCCGCGGCCAGCCTTGCGCTAGGGCATCGCGAGCCCGAATCTGCCGGGGCGCCGGGGCGTCGAGAGCGGCGCCTTCAGCTGGTCGGGGAGCAGGAAGTCAGGCCGTAGGGGTGCGCCAGGCGCGCGAAGCGGGCGAATACGTTGGCGCCGGTCGTCACAATCGTCGGCTGGGCCTTGACCGCGTCCACGGCGGCTTGGGCGAGCGTCAGCATCTTCGCCACGGTGGCCTCGTCCCCTCGCGGTGCGCCGAGCGCTTTGAGCGCGGCGATCTGCGCCTGCACGGCTGGCACCTCGGTTCGCTTGACGAACGCGAGGACCTGCGCTTCGGAGGGTTCGGCGCCCAGCTTCGCGCCTGCTGCCCGGTTCTCGACGTTTCCCTTGGCGCATATCGCATTGGCCTTGCGCACGAACTCGCCCTTGGTGATCGCCGGCGCCGTGCTGTCGATCGCGGCGGCGGTCGTCTTGGCGCCACCGCCGCAACCAGCCATCGCAAGCGAGGCGATCGACAGGGTTCCCGCGGCCGCGCCGAGGCACCGCCGGCCGGCCACACGCGCACCGCTGGCGGTCGGCGGCCGGGTCATCCGATGGGGCTTCTGCATGCGGCCGTCATGCCTGCCCGGCGAACCAGCGGGCGCGGCGGCTTGCGCCAAAGCGCTGCTTCTCGGCTACCAGCGCGTCGGAAGGCGCCTGAAACGCCCCGGTGGGCTTGGGGCCGGAGAGGAAGTCGACATCCACGCGCCCCACACGGCCGGCGCCGAACTCGATGTAGCAGGAGCCGCGACCGGCGTAAGCCCCCGGCGGCTCGCCGCCCTGGGCCTCGGCGATCACCTGGGCGGCGACGACGCTCGCGGCGCCCTCCGCGAACACGCCCGCTTTCGGCACGCCGATCTGGGCGACGTCGCCGATCGCGTAGACGCCGTCAAATCGCGTACGCAGCGTGGCCGGATCCACTGGCACATAGACGTCCTCGGTCAGGCCGCTGTCTTGCACGACCTGCGGGGCGCGGTGTTTGGGAACGCCGAGGAACAGGTCGTAGGGCATCTCGGCGCCGTCGTCGAGCACCGCGACGCCGCGGGCGCCGTCGAGCGAGCTGACCCGCCGATTTGCGATGAGCTCGATGCCGCGCTCGGCGAACGCGGATTCCAGCGCACGCGACGTCTCCGGCGAGGGCGGCACCGGGCTGCCGAGCGGGATCACGAAGGAGATCTCGCAGTCCTGGCGCACGCCGCGCTCGGACAAGTGGTCGTGCAGCAGCAGCGCGGCCTCGCTCGGCGCCGGCGGGCACTTGAAAGGCGCGCCGCAGACGCCGACGATCGCGCGACCGCTCGAGAAGGCGGGAAGGACCCCGGCCAGCCGTTCGGCCCCGGCGACGGAATAGAACTCGTTCCCGGCCTCCGCGAGGCCGGGCGTGGCGTCCA
>JAXDGQ010000186.1:0-3040 GCA_034664965.1 Solirubrobacteraceae bacterium
ATCGGCTCGGACCTCGCCTCGATGTCGACGTCCGCGCTGCTCGATGGCGACGCCTACGTCGTCAACGGATCGAAGACGTTCATCACGAACGGCATCAACGCCGACCTGGTGATCACCGCTGTCAAGACCGACCCGTCGGAGCGCCATCGCGGCATCGGCCTGCTGATCCTCGAGCGCGGCATGCAGGGCTTCGAGCGCGGGCGCAACCTGGAGAAGATCGGCCAGCACGCGCAGGACACGGCCGAGCTGTCGTTCGCCGATCTGCACGTGCCCGTCGAGAACCTGCTCGGCGAGGAGGGCGAGGGCTTTCGCTACCTCGTCTCCAACCTTCCGCAGGAGCGCCTGTCGATCGCCGCCTCGGCGGTCGCCGCGGCGGAGGCGGCGCTCGGCTGGACGCTGCAGTACGTGCGCGAGCGCCAGGCCTTCGGCCAGTCGATCGGCTCCTTTCAGAGCTCGCGCTTCACGCTCGCCGAGGCCCATGGAGAAGTGCAGATCGCGCGGGCGTTCGTCGATCAGTGCACGCGGGCGCTCGATGCCGGCGAGCTGACGCCCGAGGACGCGGCGACCGCCAAGTGGTGGTGCACCGACCTGCAGGGCAGCGTCATCGACCGCTGCCTGCAGCTGTTCGGCGGCTACGGCTACATGCTCGAGTATCCGATCGCACGCGCGTTCGCCGATGCCCGAGTGACGCGCATATACGGGGGCGCGAACGAGATTATGAAGGAGATCGTCGGGCGTTCGCTCGGTCTTTGACGTCGGTCTATCGCGCCTGCTGCGCAGGCACGCGAGCGCGGCGTGTGCCCGGCGCGGCGCCGCCGGGCGCGCTGCTCAGCGCGCTGCGGCTGCGTCCGGCGACTGCAACTGCAGCTCTTGCGCGAGCGCCACGAAGTAGTCCAGCGCACGCGGGTTGACCAGCGAGTCGACGCTTGCGGCCTCGCTCACGGAGGTGCCCATGAGGATGCGCTTGACGGGGACCTCGAGCACCTTGCCCGACAGCGTGCGCGGCACCTCCTCGATCTGGCGGATCTCGTTGGGCACGTGGCGCGGGGAGCAGTCCTCGCGGATGCGGCGCTTGATCTGCGCGGCCAGCTCATCGTCGAGCGCCACACCGGGCGCGAGCACGACGAACAGCACCATGCGCAGCTCGTCCCCGCCGCGACGCGCCGGGATGTCGACGACGAGCGCGTCGAGCACCTCCGCCACCGCGCCGGCGGCGCGGTAGATCTCGCTCGTGCCCATGCGGACACCCTGGCGGTTGATCGTGGAGTCCGAGCGCCCGTAGATCACCGCGCCGCCACGCGGAGTGATGCGGATCCAGTCGCCGTGGCGCCACACGCCCGGGTACATCGCGAAGTAGCTCTCGTGCAGGCGCTCGCCATCCTCGTCGCCCCACAGGAACAGCGGCATCGAGGGCAGCGGCTCGGTGATCACCAGCTCGCCGACGCGATCGACGTGCGCGTGGCCCTGCTCGTCCCAGGACTCCACAGCGCAACCGAGCGCGCGGCACTGCAGTTCGCCTTCGTAGACGGGCAGCAGCGGACAGCCGGCCACGAACGCCGTGCACACGTCGGTGCCGCCGCTGGTCGAAAACAGCCAGATGTCGTGGCCGACCTGCTCGTAGACCCACCGGAAGCTCTCCGGCGCCAGCGGCGAGCCGGTCGAACCGATCGCGCGCAGCGTGCTCAGGTCGTGTTCGCGGCCGGGCTCGATCCCGGCCTGCTCGCAGCTGGCCAGCAGCCCGGCGCTGACACCCATGCACGTGATGCCCGCACGCTCGGCCAGGCCCCACAGCGCCCCCAGGTCGGGCTGGGCGGGGCTGCCATCGTAGAGCACGATCGCCGCGTCGGAGAGCAGGCAGCCGACGAGGAAGTTCCACATCATCCAGCCGGTCGTCGTGAACCAGAACATGCGGTCGCCCGCGCGCAGGTCGAGGTGCATGCGCTTCTTCAGCTGCTCGACGAGGATGCCGCCGTGCCCGTGCACGATCGCCTTGGGCAGGCCGGTCGTGCCGGAGGAGTAGAGCACCCAAAGCGGGTGATCGAAGGGCACCTGCTCGAAGGAGAGCTCGGCGCCCTCCCCCAGCCGCTTGAGCTGCTCCCAGCCGAGCGCCCCCTCCAGCTGCGCCGAGGCGTCGAGATAGCCGAGCAGGACGGTGTGCCGCACGCTGGGCAGCTCGGCGAGGACGCTCTGCACCACCGCCGTGCGGTCGAAGTCCTTGCCGCCGTGGCGGTAGCCGTCGACGGCCAACAGCACCTTCGGCTCGATCTGCGCGAAGCGGTCGACCACGCTGCGCGCGCCGAACTCCGGCGCGGCGCTGGACCAGATCGCACCGATCGAGGCTGTTGCAAGGAAGGCGACGAGCGTCTCTGCGATGTTCGGCATGTAGGCGACCACGCGGTCGCCTCGCTGCACGCCGAGCGCGCGCAGCCCGCCGGCGACGGCGGCGACCTGCGCCGTCAATTGACCCCACGTCAGCTCGTCGAGCTCGCGCAGCTCGGAGCTGTGCACGACGGCGACCGTGTCCGCGCGATCGGAGCCGCTGCCCGCCCGCTCGTGGCGCAGCGGCGCGAGCAGGTTCTCGGCGTAGTTGAGCTCCGAGCCGGTGAACCACCGCGCGCCGGGCATGCGCCGCTCGGCCAGCGGCTGCTCGTAGGCCCTCGAGCTGCGCACCTCGCAGAACTCCCAGATGCCCGCCCAGAAGTCCTCCACCTCCTCCACGGACCAGCGCCACAGATCCTCGTAGCCGTCGAACTCCCGGCCGCGGCGCTCGCCGGCCCAGCGCATGAAGCGCGTCATCTCCGCGCGCTGGCGATCGGCCTGCGTGGGCTCCCACAACGGTGACTGCCTGGCTGCGCTGGCCATGCGGGTATTCTCGCGGTTTGTGGACGTCCTTGGGCTGCGCGCCGAGTTCCCCGTCCTCGCCCGGGCGGCGTACCTGAATGCCGGCACCGACGGCCCGCTCCCCGAGCGCGCGGTCACCGCCGCGCGCGCGGAGCTGGAGCGCGCGCTCGCCGAGGGCCGCATGGCCGCGCATTTCGAA
>JAXDGQ010000187.1:0-6664 GCA_034664965.1 Solirubrobacteraceae bacterium
ACCAACGGGGAGCCGAGCGGCTCCCCGTTGGCCCTCCCTCCCTCCTGCCGGCCGCTGGGGGGGATGCGTGTCCTCGCACGGGACCGGGATGCCTGTCCGCGCACGGCGTTCAGAGGATGTTCACAGCGCGCGAGACGATCAGCCCGATCGTCAGCAGGGAGACAACCGACTGCACGCCCATGACGCCCTTGGATCGGAGCGTCAGCGGCATCGTGTCGGTCGGCGAGAAGGCCGTGTTGTTGGTCAGCGAGACGTACAGGTAATCGAAGAACTTCGGCCGCCAGCCGCGCGGCTCGATGCCGTCGTCGCTCATCTGCGGGAACAGGAAGTCCGGCGGCCCGTCGTTGCCGGCTGCGCGCCTGCCCGGCCCGCCGCGGTCCATCTCCCAGAACCACAGGGCGAAGATCAGCAGGTTGGTCAGCCAGATAAGCACGCCCGCGATGATCAGACCGCGGCCATCTGAGACGTTGTGGCTCAGCAGGCGGTCTGTCAGCGCGCCCAGCGAGAAGATGTTCGCGCCGCTCACGAACGCCGTCAGCGACAGCGAGATCCGGCGCCTGCGCGGATGCTCGTCCTCGACCACGTTCGGGGTGACGACGAACAGGCCGATCAGCAGCGCGCCCTCCAGCGCCGGCACCAGCCACTTCGGACCCGCCGTGAGCCCGCCGGGGAGCAGCACCTGCACGACGATCGCCGCGAGTACCGTCAGCTGCGCCGGCCAGAACGGCTCTGACTCCCCCGCAGGCGGGTACGGGCGCCCAGGCTGCGCGGCGAAGGATTGCTGGGCCACGACCCCAGAGCCTACGGCGCAGGGCGGCGCGGCGCGGGCGTAGCGCTAGCCTTTGGCGAGAGCCTCCGCTGCGCGAGCGCATCGCGAGGGCGATTGAGATCCAATGGGCATCGAGAGTCCCACACACCTGATCTTCATCGCGGTCGTCGCGCTGATCGTGCTCGGCCCCAAACGCCTGCCCGATCTGGCGCGCGCGCTCGGGCAGGGCATCCGCGAGTTCCGCCAGTCGCTCGACGAGGGGGCCGATCCGCCCGAGGGCGCCACTGCGCCGCTGCAGACGGTCACACCGGCCGCGAGCGCGTCTTCGGCGACCCCCGCGCCGGCACCGCCGGAGACCTCCGCGGTCTCCACGGCTCCCGTCGCGCCGTCGCCGGCGCCGGCGCAGTCCTCCGCGGTCTCCACGGCTCCTGCAGCCCCAGCCCCAGCTCCGTCGCCCGCCGAGGGCGAGCGCGCGCGGGACTGACCGCGAGCCCTCTGGACCGATCGCCGGGTTCGGCCGCGCCGGGATAGGCTGCACTCCCCGATCAAGGAGCCACCGCCGATGAGCGCCGAGCAAGCCACAGCGTCCGCCGATGCCGTCACGACCGAGCGCCGCGACAACGTGCTGCTGATCACGATCGACCGCCCGGAGGTCCGCAACGCCGTCAACGGCGCCGTCGCCGAGGGCATCGCCGGCGCCCTGGACGAGCTCGATGGCGACGACGGCCTGTCGGTCGGCGTGCTGACGGGCGCGGGCGGGTTCTTCAGTGCGGGAATGGACCTCGGTGCGTTCGTCAAAGGCGAATCACCCTGGTTCGGCGACCGCGGCTTCGCCGGCATCGCCCAGCGCGCCTCGCGCAAGCCGCTGATCGCCGCGATCGAGGGCTTTGCCGTGGCCGGCGGGATGGAGATCGCGCTGGCGTGCGATTTGATCGTCGCCGCCAAGGGCGCCAAGATGGGCATTCCAGAGGCCAAGCGCTCGCTGGTCGCCGCCGGCGGCGCGCTGCTGCGCCTGCCGCAGCGGATGCCCTATCACGTGGTCATGGAGCTGGCGCTCACCGGCGACCTGCTGCCGGCTGAGCGCTTCCACGAGTTCGGCGTGGTCAATCGCCTGGCCGAGCCGGGCGACGCCGTCGAGCAGGCGCTGGCGCTCGCCGCTCACCTCGCCGAGAACGGCCCGCTGGCGCTGATCGCCTCCAAGCGCATCCTGCAGGAGCAGTACGACTGGAGCAGCGGGGAGATGTGGGAGAAGCAGGGCGCGATCTCTGGGCCGGTGTTCGCCTCCGAGGACTCCAAGGAGGGCGCCAACGCCTTCAAGGAGAAGCGCCAGCCGGTCTGGAAAGGGCGCTAGCGCCGCTTAACGGCGCAGCTGCTTCTTGCGCTTGCGCTGGCGGCGGATCTCCAAAAAGCGCTTCCACAGAGCCCACATCAGCGCTGCCCCGGGTTCTTGCGCGGGTACTGGGAGATCGCCTGATCGAGATCGATGGCCGTGGTGACGATGCGGTTCTGTTCGGCCAGGTGCGCCGCCGGGTAGCCCTCGCCGGGGCTCGCGCGCTCGGGCCGCCCGATGAAGCCGAAGTGGATGTCGTGGGGCATGATCTGCATCAGCCGCGGGAACATGTGGGCGCGTGCGCCGACGTTGCGCGGCTCCTCCTGCACCCACACGACCTCCTGCAGCTTCGGATAGCGGCCCATCAGCTCGAGGATCTGCCCTTCGGGGAAGGGGTACAGCAGCTCCACGCGCGCGACCGCCAGGCCGGGGTGGGCCGCGCGGTCGGGGTGGCCGACGAGGTCGTAGTAGATCTTGCCGGTGCACAGCAGCAGTCGCGTGACCTGCTCGTCGGCCACCCCAGCCTCGGCGAGCACAGGATGAAAGCGCGTGCCCTCGGCGAGGTCGGCAAGCTTGTTCGTCGCCTGCGGCAGGCGCAGGAGGGACTTCGGGGTCATGATCACGAGCGGGCGCTGCTTGGCGATGCGCGCCTGGCGGCGTAGCAGGTGGAAGTACTGCGCGGGCGTCGTCGGGCTGGCCACGCGGATGTTTCCCTCGGCGGCGAGCGCCAGGAAGCGCTCCAGGCGCGCGGAGGAGTGCTCGGGGCCCGAGCCCTCGTAGCCGTGCGGCAGCAGCAGCGTCAGACGCGACGTCTGACCCCACTGGGCCTGGCCGGAGACGATGAACTGGTCGACGATCACCTGGGCGGAGTTGACGAAGTCGCCGAACTGCGCCTCCCACAGCACGAACGTCTCCGGCGCCTCCTGGCTGTAGCCGTACTCGAAGCCCATGCACGCGAGCTCCGACAGCGGGCTGTTGTGCAGCTCCAGCGGCGCCAGCGCGTCGGGCAGGCTCTGGATCGGGCACACCGTCTGGCCCGTCTTGGCGTCGTGCAGCACCATGTGGCGCTGGCTGAACGTGCCGCGCTCGGTGTCCTGCCCGGTCAGGCGGATCGGCGTGCCCTCGGTGAGCAGGGACGCAAAGGCCAGCGCCTCGGCGTGCGCCCAGTCGACGCCGCCCTCCTCGCCCAGCGCCTCGCGGCGGCGCTCGAGCTGCTTGACGAGCTTGGGGTGCACCGTGAAGCCCTCCGGGACGCGCAGCAGGCCCTCGCCGAGGTCGCGCAGGCGCGCGGCGGGGACGGCCGTCTCCACTTCCGGGCTCGGCGAGCGGTCGAGCTCGTACTCGCCGGTGGAGTGCTCGCCGTGCTCGGTCGCCGCCGCGATCTTGGCCTTCAGGCGCTGGTGCAGCAGCGTCATTTTGTCCCACACCTCCTGGGCCTGGCTGTCGACCTCCTCCTGCGTGACCACGCCTTCGGCCACCAGGCGGTCTGCCCACAGCTCGGCCACGCGCTTCTTGCCCTTGATCTTCGCGTACATCTCCGGCTGCGTGTAGGCGGGCTCGTCGGACTCGTTGTGGCCGAAGCGCCGGTAGCCGATCAGGTCGATCAGCACGTCGTGGCCGAACTCCTGGCGGAAGGCGAAGGCCAGGCGCACGGCGCTCATGCAGGCCTGCACGTCGTCGGCGTTGACGTGCACAATCGGCACGTCGAACCCCTTGGCGAGGTCCGAGGCCCAGCGCGTCGAGCGCGCGTCGTCGGGGTCGGTCGTGAAGCCCACCTGGTTGTTGGTGATGAGGTGCACGGTGCCGCCGACCTTGTAGCCATCCAGCGCCTGCAGGTTCAGCGTCTCGGAGACCACGCCCTGCGCGGGGAAGGAGGCGTCGCCGTGGATCACGATCGGGACCGCCGCGTCTGTGTCCTGGTGGGCGTGCGGCCCTTGGCGCGTGGTCTGCGCGGCGCGCGTGGCGCCCTCGACGACCGGGTAGACGTACTCCAGATGGCTGGGGTTGGACTCCAGGTTGACGCGGATCGTCTCGTCGTTGTCCAGGTTGTAGGAGCCCTGCGTGCCGTGGTGGTACTTGACGTCGCCCGTGCCGCCCTGCGGGATCGTCGTGACGGCCTCCAGCGTCGAGGCGCCCTCGAACTCGGCGAAGATCGTGTCGTAGGCGCGGCCGAGGTTGTGGGCGAGCACGTTCAGCCGCCCGCGGTGGGCCATCCCGATCACGACCTCCTTGCCGCCGTGTGCGGCCGACAGCTTGATCAGTTCGTCGAGCATCGGCACGGTCATGTCCAGTCCCTCGATCGAGAACTGGTGCTGGCCGAGGTAGGCCTTGTGCATGAAGCGCTCCAGCGCGTCGACCTTGACCAGGCGCCGCAGCAGCCAGCGGGCCTCGTCGTTGGTCAGCTGGCCGCGGAAGGCGCCCGACTCGATGTGCTCGCGCAGCCACACGCGTTGGCGATGGGAGGCGATGTGCTCGATCTCGTAGGCGATCGTGCCGCAGTAGGTTTCCCGCAGATGCGGCAGCGCGTCGGCGAGCGTCGCGCCGGGCACGTACATGTTGAGGATCTTCGCCGGGATCCTCGCCTGCATCTGCGGCGTCAGGCCGAGCGGCTCGGGGTCCAGCCCGGGGTCGCCCTCGGGCTCTGAGTCCAGCGGGTCCAGTCGCGCCGCCAGGTGCCCGTGGCTGCGATAGCGGCTGACGAGCGTGCTCGCGGCCTGCACCGCCCGAAGCAGTTCCTCGCTGACCGCAGGCCCGCTCGCGCCGTCGGCCGAAGATGTCGACGCGGCGGCCGACGCGGCCGCCGACGCGGCCGCCGCAGGAGCCGGTGGCTGCGGCGGCGGGCCGAGCTCCACCCCGAGCGATGCGAAGACGCCCTCGTAGAAGGCGCGATCGCCGGTGCGGTATTCCGCGATCCGCGCGAGGAAGCGCCCCGACTCGGCGCCCTGTATGATCCGATGGTCGTACGTAGAGGTCATCGTCATGACCTTCTCCGCACCGATCATCGCGCCGATGTTCCGAAGGCCCGGCGGGTAGGCGATCGAGCCCGTGGCCACGATCGTGCCCTGTCCGGTCATCAGGCGTGGCACGGAGGAGATCGTGCCGATGCCGCCGGGGTTGGTCAGCGTCACGTTTGCGCCCTGCAGGTCGTCGGCTGTCAGCGTGTTCGTGCGCGCCTTCTCCACGAGCGCGTCGTAGGCCGCGACGAAGCTCTCGAACGCCATCCGCCCGGCGTTTGAGATCACCGGGACCATCAGCGTGCGCGAGCCGTCCTTCTTCTCCACGTCGACCGCCAGCCCGAGGTTGACCTGCCCGTCGTGCACGCGGTTGGGCTTGCCGTCGATCTCGGCGAAGTGGTCGGCCATCATCGGCATGTCGTCGGCCGCGCGCGCGATCGCGTAGGCGATCAGGTGTGTGAAGGAGACCTTGCGCCCGGCCGCCTTGAGTCCCTTGCGCCGCGCCTCCAGCATCGTCACGGTGAGCGTGCGGAAGCTCGTCGCCGTGGGAATCGAGCGCGACTGCTCCATGTAGCGGACGAGCGCCGCCGCGCTGCCGCGCATCGGCTTGGTCTCGGGCGCGCCGGCCGTCGCGGTGGCGCCGTTGGCCGGCTCACCCGCCCTCTGCGCGGTTCCATTGCCCGATGCTGCCGAGAGGACGTCGGACTTTGTGATCCGCCCCGCCGGGCCGCTGCCCGACACCTGCGCGAGGTCGACGCCCTCGGCCGCCGCGGCGCGGGCGGCGACGGGGGAGATCTTCGTGCCCTCGGGCGGCTCGCCGACGCTAGCCGAGCCATCGGGCTCGGCCGCGCTCGCGGAGCCGTCGGCTCCGTCGCTGGCGGGGGCGGGAGCGTGAGCGGCGTCGACCGCGCCGACGGCGATCCGCGCGATCACCTGGCCGACGGTCACCGTGTCGCCCTCGGACACAAGCAGCTCGCTGACCGTGCCGCCGGCGGGCGCCGGCAACTCGAGGTCGACCTTGTCGGTGGAGATCTCCACGATCGTCGCGTCGAGCTTGATCGGGTCGCCGACTTTGACGCGCCATTCGAGGATCGTTCCCTCGCTCACAGACTCGCCGGCGGCCGGCGTGACGACGTCGACGAGCCGTCCGCTCGCCGCGGCCTCGCCCGTGCTCGCGCCGGCGCCATGCGCGCTCGCAGCCGGGCTTCCCGATCCGCTCGTCCCGTTTCCGGAGCCGTTGCCCGTGTCGGGCGCTTGTGCGGCCCGCTGGTCGTCGCCGGGCGCGTCGCGCTGCTGATCCGCTGGTGCGTCGGGAGTCTCCCGCGCGTCCTCAGCGCCGCCGCTGCTCGCGCTGGCCGCGGGTGTGCCGGCGCCGTTGCCCGAGCCCACGGCGATGCGCGCGATCACCTGGCCGACGGTGACCGTGTCGCCCTCCTCCGCGAGCAGCTCGGTGACGGTGCCGCTGCCAGGCGCCGGCAGCTCGACGTCGACCTTGTCGGTCGAGATCTCGACGATCGTCTCGTCGACCTTGATCGCCTCGCCGACCTTGACATGCCATTCGAGGATCGTTCCCTCGGTGACCGACTCGCCCGCGGCAGGGGTCACGACATC
>JAXDGQ010000188.1:0-3023 GCA_034664965.1 Solirubrobacteraceae bacterium
CTGAACAGCAACTCGCTGGTCCTCGGCAAGCACTCCGGCCGCCACGCGCTGAGCAAAGCGCTCGAGGAGATGGGCTTTGAAATCGACGGCCAGGCGCTGAACACGGCGTTCAAGCGCTTCAAGGAGATCGCCGACCGCAAGAAGCTCATCACTGCGATGGATCTCGAGGCGCTCGTCACCGACGAGCTGCGCAGCGAGGACATCGGCGGCTACACGCTCGATTCGTTCGAGGTCGAGGCCTCCTCGTCGCGGCCCCCGCACGCCCGCGTGTCCGTGAACCTGCCCGACGGCGGCACGGGCGTCGGGTCGTTCACCGGCGATGGCCCGATCGACGCCGTGTTCCAGGCGATCAACGCGGCGACCGGCGTCGCCTCGACGCTCAGCGAGTTCAGGATCGGCGCCGTCACCGAGGGCCAGGACGCGCTCGGCGAGGTCTCAGTCGTGCTCGAGGTCGACGGGGTCACGGGTGCCGGGCAGGGCGTGTCGACGGACATCATCGACGCCGCCGCGCGGGCTTACGTGCGCGCGCTGTCGGTTGCCGTCGCCCGCTCGCGCGCCGATCAGGCGATCGGGCTGCCAGAGGTCTCGCCGGGGTGAAGCCATTCGCTCGCAGTCATCCGGTTCGCCTGGCGCCGCTGTAGCTACTCGCCGAGTCCAACGAGCTTATTTTCCTCTTGCGGTCCCACGTGCCTGGAACAGCCGGGAACGGGCGAGAACAGTCGACGATGAGTTCCAGCGTTTTCGCGGGCTTTCCCGCGTGTTCCCGGCTGTTCCCGCACTATGAACGTATCGGGGAGACAGGATTTGAACCTGCGACCGCCCGGCCCCCAGCCTGAAAGATTGGGTGCCGCTCAGGGGATGCGTCCCGTTCCTGCTGGCTTCTACGCGCCTGAGTGCGTCCCAGTCGCTCTCGGTTTGTTCCCCAAATTGTTCCCCAGAAGCCGACGGCCTAGCGTCTGCACGCTCAGGGCCGGCGAGGCGGCGGGATCCATCGGTCCCTCATCGATAGCGCGTTCGCATGAAAGCGCTATCGCGATGCGGGTCTGACACGACGTTTCCTTCTCGTCCGGACCAGGCGTGAGCGCGGACCTCGCACAGACGCGCACATCCCTGGGAAAGCACAACTCTCCACTGCGCGCCCTGCGGCGCTCGGGTAGGCTGACGGCGACCTTGAACTAGCGCGGGGGGTCTCATGAGCATGGGCGGACTTGACGGGCTGCTGGGGCGGGCGGTCGACGAGCGGGCGATGCCGGGCCTCGTGGCGCTGGTGGGAGATCGCGACGGCGTGCTCTACGAGGGCGCGTTCGGCGTCCTGGACGTCAATGGCGAGGACCCCGTGCGGACGGACACCATGTTCGCGATCATGTCGATGACCAAGGCGTTCACCAGCGTGTGCGCGCTGCAGCTCATCGAGCAGGGCGCGCTCGAACTCGAGCAGCCCGTCGCCGACGTCCTACCCGCCTTCGATGCGCTGCAGGTTCTGGAGGGCTTCGACGGTGACACACCGCGGCTGCGGCCGCCCGCGAGCAGGGCGACGATCCGCCACCTGCTCACCCACACGTCGGGTCTCGCGTACGCGTTCGGCAACGCCGATATCCTGCGCTACCACCAGGTCACGGGCGCACCCGACATCACGAGCGGCAAGCTCGAGGCGCTGCACGTGCCGCTGGTCGCCGACCCGGGCACCCGCTGGGAATACGGCATCAGCACCGACTGGCTCGGCCAGGTCGTGGAGGCTGTCAGCGGCAAGGACCTCGCGGCGTGCTGTAAGGAGCGGATCTTCGCCCCGCTGGGAATGACCGACGCGACCTTTGCTCCAAGCGAGGCACAGACGGCGCGCATGATGGCGCTGCACTTCCGCCTTCCAGATGGAGGCCTCCTGCAGCAGTCGCTCGACTTTCCAGAGCCCGAGTTCGCCTCCGGCGGCGGCGGCTCGTGCGCGACGGGCCCGGACTACATGCGCTTCATGCGCGCGCTGCTGCGTGGCGGCGAGCTCGACGGCGAGCGCGTACTGCGCGCCGAGACGGTGGATCTCGCGTTCAGCGACCACCTAAAGGGGGCCGTGCTGCCCGAAGGCATGGAGCCGGCGATCCCCGAGCTCTCCAACTACGTGCCCACCCTGCCGTTCGCGCAGGGCTGGGGGCTGGCGTTCCGCTTGATCCTCGAGGACATGCCGGACATGCGCAGGGCCGGCACCGCCGACTGGGGTGGCCTGTTCAACTGCAACTACTGGATCGACCGTACAGCGGGCATCGCAGGCACGATGCTCACGCAGGTCCTGCCCTTCTACGACGCCGAGATCGTGCAGGCGTCCGAAGCCTTCGAGCGGGGCGTCTATGCGGACATCGCCGCCCTGCACACCGCCTGACCGGGCTCGCTCCGGAGCCCGGCTCCGGGGCGCTGTTTCGCTACGGATGCGACAGCGAGCCGGAGCTGCGGAGGACTGCCGCGAGTCGTCCAAAAGCGGCAGTGCCGGCTAGGTGTCCTGACACGCTCGTAGTGGTGGCAGAAGCGAAAGTGCGCGCCGCCATGGTCTAGGGTCCGTGGACGTGGCCGGTCATCGTCACCGTCGTTGTCATTGCGTCGCTGCAGGTGATGGTCTACCCGCCGTTCTGCACGTCGCGCCATATCTCCACGGAGCCGAGCTCGTCTCTCGCAGCAGTCGACGGAGGGGCCGTGCTCGTAACCGGTATCGGCGGCGAGCAGGCCGCCGAGTTGGTCGCGGCGATCACGCTCGTGACCGGTGCGCTGTTCGTTTTGATGGCGCTGCTGCGTCTCGGGTGGATTGGGCAGTTCCTGTCATCCCGTCCAGCTCTTTCTGAAAGTGCTCCACCCCTTGCGCGGTCACTGGCGCGGTATCCGCAGCTCCGGAAAGTTGATCAAAATGGTCGACCACGGCCAGGGCCGGCCGGGCCTCGAAATGCCAAGACCGGGAGGCCGGGGAGGCCTACGAGCGAGCGATGAGGATCGCGTAGCCTGCTCGGGTCTCGCAGTCGCAATGCCGTAGGGGGTACCCTCGGCTG
>JAXDGQ010000189.1:0-3012 GCA_034664965.1 Solirubrobacteraceae bacterium
GGCCCGGCGAGCCGTACGCCCAGAGCGCGGAGGCATTCCCGGAGCCGGAGGGCCCGTTCACGCAGCCGGCGGAGCTCCTCGGCGATTCCACGAGCCCGTTCGCAGAGCTCGAGGACCCGCACATGCAGCCGACCGAAGCGTTCGACGCGATCACGGAGCCGTTCGCCGAGGCCGCCGAGCCGTTCGCCGAGCCCGGCGACCCGCACATGCAGACCACCGAAGCGTTCGACGCGATCACGGAGCCCTTCGCTGAGCACGCTGAGCCGTTCACCGAGCCGGCTGACCCGTTCATGCAGCCGACGGACGCGTTCGTGCAGACGGCCGAACCGTTGGTGCAGCAGACGGACGCGTTCGTGCAGGCGGCCGAACCGTTCGTGCAGCCGACGGACGCGTTCGTGCAGGCGGCTGAACCGTTCATCGAGACCGATGAGCCGGTCGCGAGCGAGGGCGCCGCGGATGCAGAGCTCTCAACGCCGGCGCGGACCCCGCCAAGTTCCCCCGGGGGGGCGATCTCCAGGCACAGGCTGCTCGTGATCGTGTGTGCGCTCGCTTTGGCGGCCGTGGGCGTGGCGGGCGGCGCTGCGCGCAAGGGAACGTACACCGCGTCCGCGACGCTGCAGGTGGGCAAGGTCAACCCGAACTCACCCGGCTTCTACGGGTTCGTCCAATCCGCCAGCGACCTGGCGACGGCGTTCAGCCGCGCGATCACGGCCGAACCCGTGCTGGCCACGATCCACCGGCGGCTGGGGCTGAGCGCGGCGGACGCGGTCGGACGCCTGTCGGCCGAGCCGCTGCCCAGCAGCCCTGCGTTTCGCATCGTCGCCGGCGGCCCGACCGCAGCGGCCGCGATCGCCCTCGCGAACGTCACGAGCGCGGCGTTGATCTCCTACGAGGCGCACGCCAATACATACAGCCCGGAAAGCCGGCGCCTGTTGGCGCAGTACCGCGCCGCGTCGCTGGACCTGGCGCGCGCGAGCAACGTGGCCGGCAGCGCGGCGAAGAAGTATGCGAGCAAACCCGACGCGGCAGGGCGGCGGGCGCTCGAACGAGCACAGGCTGGGCGCGCCGCAGCCTCGCTGCGCTCACAGGCGCTCGCGAGTGCCTACCAGCTGAACGCGCAGAGCACGACGACGAGGGACCTCATCTCGCTGCTCGCCGGCGCGACCACGGCGCAGAGCGACAAGCGCTCCAAGATGCAGCTGCTGGGCTTCATCGGGCTGCTCGGGGGCCTGGTGATCGGCTGCGCGATCGCCGTCCTCTACGAGGAGCGCCGCGGAACTCGGCGCGCCGGCTAGGCCGTCTCGATGATGCAGCGCGCCGTCTGGCGCCCGCCCTGGTACGCGTGGACGGCGATCGGACTCGGTGCCCTGCTGCTGATTCATCGCGGCTCGCCGTGGCTGTTGCGCGGCCACGCGATCTTCGTGGTGGTCGTGGTGCTGGCCGCGGTGCTTGTCGTGGTCGCAGCGCTGTGGGAGCTCCCGCCCGCCGCGATGATGTGCGGTGCGATCGCCCTGACGATCTTCTCGGGAAGCTGGGAAATCCTCGGGCTGCCCGGCCCCCCGTTCCTGCCCGACCGCATCCTCCTGGTCGGGGCGCTGCTGGCGCTCGCGCTGCGAGCGCCCGGCGCAGCTGCGGCGCCGCGGCTGCAAGTGCGCGGCGTTCACCTCGTGCTTGCGCTGACCGTTCTCTACGCCACCGCGTCGGCGGCCGCGACCGGGACGCTCGCGACGAAGGCGGGCGTGTTCGACCTGCTCGACCGGCTCGGCGCCCTCCCGTTCCTGATGCTGCTGGTCGCGCCCGCGCTCTTCTCGGGGCAACGCGAGCGCAACATGCTGCTGGCGACGCTCGTGGGGCTCGGCGGCTACCTCGGACTCACCGCGATCTTCGAGGCGGTCGGACCTCAGGCGCTCGTCATCCCGCACTACATCTCCGCCAACGACGCGCTCGCGCCGGTCAGGCAGGCGGCCGGACCGTTCCGATCGTCGATCAGCGAGGGATTCGCCTGCTTTGCCTGCGGCGTGGCGGGCGCGATCGCCGTCGGCCAGTGGCATGGACCTCGACGCTATCTGGCGGGGGCGGTCGTGGTCGTATCGGCCCTGGGCGTTTTCCTGTCACTCGAGCGCGGCGTGTGGATCGCGGCTGCCGCCGGGGTGGTGGCGGTCGGCCTGGCGGCGCCGGAGTTGCGGCGTCGGCTCGTGCCGGCCGCGGTGACCTGCGCCCTGCTGGTCGGCGGCGCGCTGGTGCTCTTCCCCAGCGTCGCGGGGAACGCCACCCAGCGCACGGCAGACAAGCTTCCCGTGTGGGACCGTCAGAACCAGACCGCGGCGGCGCTGCGAATGATCGCGGCCAAGCCGCTGTTGGGATTCGGCTGGGGCAACTATGCGAACGTCAGCGCCGACTATTTCCGCCAGGCGAGCGATTACCCGATGACCGGCTTCAGCACGTCGGACAATCCGCTGCCCTTGCACGACAGCTACCTCTCGAACGCCGTCGAGCTCGGACTGCTTGGCGCGATGCTGTGGCTGGGGTCGCTGATCTGGGGGCTCGGCGGTGCGGTGGTCGCCCGCGTGCCCGCCGAGCTGCGCCCTTGGCGGCTCGGGCTGATCGCGATCGCCGTGTTCTTCTGCGTGCTGGCCTTCTTCGATCCGCTGCAGCAGAACTTCACCGGGCTGCTGCTGTGGAGCTGGGCGGGGCTCGTCCTGGGCGCTCGCCCGCGAGCGCAGGAACGCCCGATCGAGGCGACGCGTCGGGCGAGCGGCGCGTCGCGCCTTCGCGAGGGGTTGCTGGGCACGCCGTGATGGCCGATCGACTGCGGCAGGCGATCGATCGCATCGGGCCTCTGCGGCGCGTGGTCAAGTCGCGCGCCGGCCAGCACCTCGTGCACACGGTACGCGGCGCCAGGGCCGTCCGCGACCCTTTGCGCTTCGCGGCCCTGCAGCTGGCGGGCGGGCGCACCGCCCGTCACCGGCTGCGCGGCCCGGGCGTCGAGCTGCTCCTACGCCACGGCACGCG
>JAXDGQ010000190.1:0-5655 GCA_034664965.1 Solirubrobacteraceae bacterium
TCTCCACGCCCCGGCACCGCCGCGCCTAGCGCAGGCTCGCGTCGATGCTCAGCTCGTAGCCCGCTTCGCCACCGCCGCCGGTCGCGCTCGCGCTGACGCCTTCGACGTACACGTGCGGGTCGGAGAACAGCGTCAGCCTAAGCGCTTCCACGAGAAAGCCGCGCGGCTGCACGACGAGCTTTCCATCGCTCGCCTGCGCAACGGCGTCGACCGATGCGCCGACGCCGAACAGGCCGCCGCTGGCGCGAACGTGCACCTGTCCGTTTTCGCTGCCGAGCAGCTGCACGTCAAAGCCGGCCGGCAACGCGGCCTTGATGTCGGCGCTGGTCACGTGCGCCTGCGCGCGCATCTTGCGCCCGCGCTTGTGAAAGGTGACGTCGTGCAGCGGCAGCGGCCCCTCGCGTGTGCTCGGGGCGGTCAGGTCGAGCTTGTCCAGGCCGCGCGCGTCCCACAGCAGTTTGCCCGTCTGCCCGGTGCTGACCTGCAGGCTTCGCGCACGGACGGTCACCGTGTCGGCGTCCCCCCACAGCAGCTTGATCGCGGGCCAGGCGCTGACGTGCACGCTCTTGACCTCGCCGTACTTGCCCAGGCGCGAGGAGATCCTGCCGGCGGCGAGCTTCGGCAGGAAGATCTGCGCGAGGCCGAGCGCGACGATGAGCGCACCGGCGAGCCACAGCGCGAAGCGGATCAGCCTGCTGGCGCCCCCGCCTCGCGGTGACCGCACGCCCGCCCTGCCACCGTCGCCGCGCCGCATCCCTGACAGCTTGCCAGGAGACGCGGCGCGGGACGGCGGTTGGCTCTAGGCCAGGCCGTTGGCCTTGAGGAACCGCGTGGCGACGCTCGTCGCCGACTGCTTTTCGACCGTCACCGCCTTGTTCATCTGCTGGATCGCCGGGATCGTCAGCAGCTTTGAGACCTTGTTGATTGTTTCTTCAAACGCCGGGCCCTCCGCGCTGAGCACGCTCTTCTTGACGATCGGCGCGACGTTCTGGAAGCCGAAGACGTGCTTGGGGTCCGACAGCACCTTGAACTTGTCGCCGAGCAGCTGGCCGTCGGTGGTGAACACGTCCTGCGCGTCGACCTGGTTGCTTTCCAGCGCCTTGTAGGACAGTTCGATGGCGATCGGCTTGAACGTCGGGTCCACGCCGTATTCCTTCTTCAGCCCGACCAGGCCCTGAAAGCGCGTGGCGAATTCCGGCGCTCCCCCGAGCGTCAGACCCTTGCCCAGCGCCTTGAGGTCGGCGATGCTCGCCAGTTTGTGCTGCGTGGCGAAGCTCGGCGCCACGGCGAGCGCGTCGGAGTCGAAGAACGGCGTGTACGCGAGCATCGTGTAGCCCTTGCTCTCGGCGAACGCCTTGGCCTGCTTGTAGGCGTCTTCGGCGCTTTTCGGCAGCGCGGTCTGCTGGACGACGGCCGTAAGGAACACGCCCGTGTACTCCGGGTACATCTGCACCCGACCGGACTGCAGCGCCTTGTAGATGATCTCCGAGGAGCCGACGTTCGGCTTCAGGGTGATCTTGTAGCCCTTGGCCTGCAGCGCCTGCGCGTAGAGCTCGCCGAGGATGTTCTCCTCGGGGAAGTTCTTGTCGCCGATCGTCACCGCCGGCTTGCCCGCGCCCGGTTCGCCGGCGGCCGAGGTCGAGGTGGACGACGAGCTCGACGACGTGCTGCTGCTGCTTCCACACGCCGCCAAACCGACGCCCAGCGCGCTCGCGGCGAACAGCGCCACGATCCTCCCCCCAACGGTCCTCAACCTGCCCCATCGCGTACCTGGCATTTACGCAGCCTCCTCGTTTGTTGACTTATTTGATCGAAAATTAAATATAAAAATACGGATATGCCCGCGCTCAGGCGTTCGCCGACGCGACGACGCTCAGCTTCGCGTTGGACTCCCGCCCCGCGCGCAGGCCCTGCGGCGTGAGCGCCCGCTGCACGAGCGCCAGCACGCCCTCGACGGCGAGCGCCAGCGCGGCCACGCAGATCGCCGCGCCGAGCACGCCCGAGAAGTGGTAGCTGGTCTCGTTGGCGATGATGTCGCCGAGGCTGCCGCTGAAGCCGGCCAGCGAGGCGATCGTCGTCGTGCTGATCACGAACACGGCCGCCGTGCGGATGCCGGCGAAGATCAGCGGCAGCGCCAGCGGCAGCTCCACGCGCCTGAGAATCTCCCCCTCTGACATGCCCATCCCGCGCGCGGCGTCGACCAGGTCGCGATCGACGCCGTCGACGCCCAGGTAGGCATTGGTGATGATCGGCGGCACGGCCAGGATCACCAGCGCCAGCTCGACGACCGTCAGGCCGAGCCCGAGGAACGCGTCGCCGATCGCCAGCACCGCCAGACTCGGCAGCGCCCGGCCGATGTTGCCGACGTTGATCGCCACGAACGAGCCTCGGTGGATGTGCCCGAGCAACACGCCGAGCGGGACGGCGATGGCGATCGAGATCGCCACGCCGATCGCCCCCACCTTCAGGGTCTCCAGCGCGAGGTGCGACAGCGTCGGCAGCCCCTCCTGCCCCGGCACGGCGCCATTGTGGCCGATGAACTTGAAGGCCTCGACGAATTCGTGCATCGGCTAGGTCACCTTCGCTCGCGTCCACGGCGTCAGCGCGCGCTGCACCAGCACGAGCAGCCCGTCGGCTGCCAGCGCGAGCAGGACGGTCAGCCCGCCGGCGGCGATCAGCTCGGTCTTGAACGGACCCTCGCCGAGCGCCGTGTGGATCGGCACGCCAAGGCCGCGGTCATAGATCGTGTAGACGATCGTCGCCAGCGCGATGATCGTCACCACGGCGATGCGCAGCCCCGCGACGATCGCCGGCAGCGCCAGTGGCAGCTCGACGTGCAGCAGCGCCTGGCGGCGCGTCATGCCCATCCCCTCGGCCGCGTCGAGCACCTCCGATGGCACCTCGCGCAGGCCCGTGAGGATGTTGCGGAACAGGATCAGCAGCGTGTAGGAGACGAGCGCGATCTCCGCCGCGTAGATGTTCGCGCCGACCGGCGCCACGAGCAGCTCGAACAGCGCCAGCGAGGGGATCGTGTAGAGGAACGTCGTCACCAGCAGCGTCGGGCGCTCGAGCGCGCGAAAGCGGTGCGCGGTGAGCGCCAGCGCCATCGCGATGGCGAAGCCGATCGCCACGGCGATCGCCGTCAGCATCACGTGCTGGCGCAGCGCCGGCCACAGCACGCTGCCCCAGTTGTGGCTGACCCATTCGCCGCAGAAGAAGCGGTTCTCCACGACGCAGCGGCTGCTGTGCGCGCTGTAGTCCGGGATCACCGGGCCCGCCGCCGCGAGCGCCGGGGCGCCGAGCGTCATCCGGCGTCCTTCTCCGGCGCCGCGTTCGCGGCCGCAGACGCGCCGTCGCTGCCCGGCGCCCCATGCACGACCAGGCCCGACTGCGAGCCGTTCGCGTTCGCCGCCGACTCCTCCGACAGCAGCTGCTCGATCAGACCGAGCGTCAGCAGCCCCTGCACGTTGTCCTGCGCGTCGACGACCGTCAGCGCGTCGCCGCCGGCCGTGAGGATCATCGACAGCGCGTCGCGCACGGACGTCTGCGCCGGCGCGCGCGTCGGCCCCGGCTTGGTCCCGTTGGGCTCGATCAGCTTGAGCTCTGCCAGCGTCGTCAGCGACAGGCGCTTGATGCCGCGGTCGGCGCCGACGAACTCCGCGACGAACTCGTCGGCCGGGTGGATCAGGATCTCGCGCGGCGTGTCGTACTGCGCCAGATGGCCGCCCTCGCGCAGGATCGCGATGCGGTCGCCCATCTTGATCGCCTCGTCGATGTCGTGCGTGACAAACACGATCGTCTTGCGCACTTTGCGCTGCAGCGCGAGGAACTCGTCCTGCAGTCGCGCGCGGTTGATCGGGTCGATCGCGCCGAACGGCTCGTCCATCAGCATCAGCGGCGGGTCGGCGGCCAGCGCGCGTGCCACGCCGACGCGCTGTCGCTGGCCGCCGGACAGCTGCGCCGGGTAGCGACCGGCCATCTCCTCGGGGTCGAGCCCGATCAGCGCCAACAGCTCCTGCACGCGCGCGGCGATGCGCTCCTTCGGCCAGCCCAGCAGGTTGGGCACGGTCGCGATGTTCTCGCCGACCGTCTGGTGCGGGAACAGCCCGATCTGCTGGATCACGTAGCCGATCTCACGGCGCAGCTCGCGCGCGTCGCGCGCCAGCACGCTGCGCCCGCCCAGCAGGATGTCGCCGTCGGAGATCGAGATCATGCGGTTGATCAGGCGCATCGCCGTCGTCTTGCCCGACCCCGACGGCCCGACCAGCACGCACACCTCGCCGGCGGGCACCGTCAGGGAAAGGTCTGAGATGGCGGGCTCGCGCTGCCCGTCATAGCGCTTGCTGACGTGGCGCAGCTCCAGCTCGGCCGCCTTGGACTCCGCGGCCTCGTGCTCGCCCGCGTCGCGCGGGGGCACCCGAGCCGCCTGGGACTCCCCTCCGCCTGACTCGGCGAACGCTGATGACCCCTCGCTATGGGCGGTGTCTTCGGTGTTCAAGGGACAGATCCCGGGCCGGGAGGGCAATCCTAGCCAACTCGTACAAACTGTTCACAAGTCGCCCGCCCATTCGGCGGCTCGCTAGCCTAGAGGCCCCAATGCCTGGGGCGCGTAGCTCAGTTGGCCAGAGCACCTCGTTTACACCGAGGGGGTCGCCCGTTCGAGTCGGGCCGCGCCCATCGCCCGTGACCGGCAAGCTCCCGTGACAGACGACAGTCCCCCCATTCGCATCGCCGTCATCGGCTCAGGACCCGCCGGCTTCTACGCCGCCGGGCACCTGCTCAAGGACGCCGACGCCGGCTTCGAGGTCGACATGATCGAGCGCCTGCCGACGCCGTGGGGGCTCGTGCGCTCGGGGGTCGCTCCTGACCACCCGAAGATCAAGTCGGTGACGCGCGTTTATGAGAAGACCGCCGCGCACCCGCGCTTTCGCTACTTCGGCAACGTCTGCTTCGGCGAGCACGTCTCGCGCGAGGACCTGCTCGACCACTACCACGCGATCGTCTACGCGACCGGCTCGCCGATGGACCGCCCGCTGGGCATCCCCGGCGAAGAGCTCCCCGGCTCGCACGCCGCGACGGAGTTCGTCGGCTGGTACAACGGCCATCCCGACCACACCGGCCTGGAGGTCGACCTCGTCTCCGCCGAGCGCGCGGTCGTGATCGGCAACGGCAACGTCGCCGTCGACGTCGCGCGCATGCTCGTGCTGACCGCCGAGGAGCTCGCGCCCACCGACACCGCCGACCACGCGCTGGAGGTGCTCGCGCGCAGCCGCGTGGCAGAGGTCGTCGTCGTCGGTCGCCGCGGCCCCGCGCAGGCCGCCTTCACCAACCCCGAGCTGCTGGAGCTCGGCGAGCTCACCGACGCCGACGTGGTCGTCGACCCCGGCGAACTGGAGCGCGCCCTGGCGGTGCACGACGAGGCCGCCGAGCAGAACGCAACCGCGCGGCGCAACGTCGAGATCCTGCGCGGGTACGCGCAGCGCACCCCCACGGAGGGACGGCGGCGCGTCGTGCTTCGCTTCCTGCTCTCTCCCGTGGCGCTGATCGCCGGCGAGGACGGCGCAGTCGCCGCCGTCGAGCTCGTGCGCAACGAGCTCGTCGCCGGCGACGGCGGCGCCTTGCGCGCGCGCGCCACCGATGAGTCCCAGACGAACC
>JAXDGQ010000191.1:0-8695 GCA_034664965.1 Solirubrobacteraceae bacterium
TTGTTGCGCTTATCGACTTTCGGCTGATTCTTACCGGGTGTCTGGGGTGTCTGCGCAGGCGTGGACATCGCTGCGCCCGATGCTACCCCCTGGCGGTCGTCGAAGGTGAAATGCGACGCCCGGCACGGCCAACGCACCCTCGCCCCGAGTAACTCGCCCCTAGCAACTCGCCAAATGCCTGCTCCCGTCCGCGCTACGCCTCTGGACCGCGCAGCTCCGCCGCGACCCAGGCGCAGCCGACGGACAGATCCTCGACGCCGAGCGCGGCGGCGACGTTGAGGGCCATGCCATGGCGCAGGAAGTCGTCGATGCGCTCGGCGTCGGCGCTCGACAGCTCCAAGGCGAGCTCGACCAGCTCGGCGTAGCAGCGGCGCACGCACGCCCGCACGACATCGTCGTCGCAGGCGGCATATGACTGGTGCTGGAGCATCAGGTAGTCGCGATCTGAGAGCAGCATCTGCTTGTAGGCGCGGCCCATTGCCTCGAGCGCATCCTCGCAGTCGGCCGCCGCGCGACCCTCGGCGTAGTCGGCGGCGGCTGAGCGGAAGGTCTCGGCGACGCGGTCAAAGCCGCGCTGAAGTGCCGCCAGGAACAGGTCGCGCTTGCTCGGAAACAGGCTGAAGACGTACGGCTGGGCGACGCCGACGCGACGCGCGATGCGCTCGACGGGCGTTCCGTGCAGGCCGCCGTGCGCGAACTCGTGCACGGCGGCCGAGATCAGCTCCTCGCGGCGCTCGGCGGCGGGTACGCGCCTGCGCGCAGGCTTTGTTGCGGCGTTCACGCGTTCCTTCCTACCACGACCGGCTCGCGAGCGCCACCGGCGCGGCCCGCCGGCGCGGCCTGGCCGGAGCGGCGGGCGCTTGTGCCGAGCGCCTCTGACACGACGCGCACGGCATCCTCCTCGCCGACCGCGCCGTCCTGCACGGCAGGCGTGTTGAACGGCAGCAGCAGCACGACCAGCGCCCCCGCGCCGAGCACGGCGACGCCGACCCAGATCGCGGGGATCAGCCCGTCGACGAAGGCCTGCGGCGAGGTGTAGGCGCCGGAGCCGGTGAACACGGAGGCGAGCACGGCGACGCCGAGCACGCCGCCGACCTCGCGTATGGCGTTGTTGGCGCCGGAGGCCTGGCCGGCCTGGTCGGGGCGCACGGAGGAGAGGATGGCGTTGGCCGACGGAGCGAACACGAGCGCCATGCCGGCGCCGGCCATGACGAAGGGCGCGAGCATGCTCGAGTAGGCCAGATGCGTGGAGGTCATGGTGTTCAGCCAGGCGAGCGCGCCGGCCTGCAGGCTGAGCCCGGCGAACATGAACAGGCGGCTGCCGAAGCGCTCGGAGAAGACGCCGGCGAGGGGCGCGACGACCATCGTGGCGCCGGTCCACACGAGCAGCTTCAACCCGGCCTGAAACGGCGTGTTGCCAAGCACGTTCTGCATGTACTGGGAGAGGAAGAAGATCGAGCCGAACATGCCGAAGTACATGGTCAGCGAAGCGACGTTGGTGACGGCGAATGAGCGCTCTGCGAAGAACGACATCGCCAGCATCGGCTCGGGCGTGCGCCGCTCGCATGCGACGAAGGCGACGAGCAGCGCGACGCCGGCGATCAGCGAGGCGAGCACCGCGCTGCTGGTCCAGCCGAGCGACTGGGCGCGCACGAGGCCGAAGACGATGCCGAACAGGCCTGTCGAACCGAGCGCGAGCCCACGCAGGTCGAGCTTTGCGTAGGGGCCGCGGCTCTCTGTCAGCCAGCGCGCGGCGAGCGGCGCCAGCGCGAGCCCGATGGGCACGTTGATCCAGAAGATCCAGTGCCAGGAGATGCCCTGCACGACGGCGCCGCCGACGAGCGGGCCGAGCGCGACGGCGACGCCGGAGATGCCAGACCACACGCCGATGGCGATGCCGCGGCGCTCCCTCGGGAAGGCCTCGGCGAGCAGCGTGAGCGTCAGCGGCGTGACGATCGCGGCGCCGGCGCCCTGAACGGCGCGGGCGGTGATCAGCAGATCGGTGCTGGGCGCCAGGGCGGCGGCGGCGGAGGCGCCGGTGAAGACGGCCAGGCCGAGTAGGAACATGCGCTTGCGCCCGAAGCGGTCGCCGAGCGCGGCGCCGGTGAGCAGCAGCACGGCGTAGGCGAGCACGTAGGCGTTGACGGTCCACTCCAGCGCCTGGATCGATGCGCCGAGCTCGCGATGGATGCTCGGCAGCGCGACGCTGACGACGAGGTTGTCGAGCACGACCATGAACAGGGCCACCGAGACGATCCCGAGCGTCCAGCCGTTCCTGCGCGATATGCCGCTCATCTCTTGCTCCTTTCGAGGTTCTCGCGAGCATCTTAGCAGTCGCTAATAATTACTTCTCATGCCGGCCTCCGGCCGGGTAGATCGCGCGGCTGCAGGCCGCGCGCCCAGTCGCGCCAGCCGCGGCGCGCCCGCCGAAGCAGGGAGGGCGAGTTCGGGGGGCGAATACCATGCGCAGGATGAAGCCGACGGCCCTTCGCGCGATCTCGACTGCGGCGCTGTGCGCCTGCGCGGGCGCGCTGCTGACGGCCTGCGGGTCGGGCACGAAGACGGTGACGGCGTCAAGCGTCCCGCCGGTCTCGCAGACGGCCAGCACGGCGACGCCGAAGACGACGCGCAGCGCCACGACGCCGGCGCGGACGACCTCGACGAGCACACCGACTCCGTCGACGACAACGCGCTCGGCGCCCGAGCCGGCGTTCACCCAGAACGAAGCAAAAGCCGAAGGCCTGGGCGCTGCCGCGGCGATCGTGAGCGGACGCGGCTACACGCCCAACAACACATCTGACTACCACTCAGACCAGGCGCTGCGCGTGCTGGTGGGGACGCGCACGGGGTCCGCTGACGGCTACGGCCAGCAGGCCTTCTTCTTCGTCAACGGGCGCTACATCGGCACCGACGCAAAGCAGCCGAGCGCGACGCTGAAGGTGGTCGGCCAGTCCGACACCGAAGTGACGCTCGCTTATCCGCTGTATCGCAAACGCGATCCGCTGAGCAGCCCGAGCGGCGGCGAAGCGCGCGTGACCTTCCAGCTGAACAACGGCAAGCTCGTCCCGCTCGGCCCGATCCCGCCGGCCGAATCCGCCACGGGCCTGAGCCGCCAGTAAGGACGCCGCGGGGGCGAGCACGCAAAGGTCCACGGCAGCTGACGCGACGCAGCGGCCGGGCGGCTACACGCGCCGCAGCAGGCGTCGCCACAGCGGCGCCCGGCGAGGCTGGGCGCGCAGCCACTCGTCGCGCAGCGGCAGCGCGCCATCGCGGCGCGCGCCGAGCACGCATGCGGTGTGCGCGTGGCGGCGGCGGCGCGTGTCGCCTTCGGGCGCGATCAGCATATGCTCGCTGAGCGCGGGCAGATGATGACCACACAACGGACAGCGATACGTCGCCGGCTTTCGGTTCGCCGCACGGCGCACCGTCCACCATGGAGCGGGCGCAAGCCTGGGCACGGCTTCATTGTGGCGCCGCTGAAGGCGACGTTGGCGGCGACGGTGGCGGTGGGCGCCGGGGTGGCCTTGGCGCGCGCCGAGCGCGAGCGTCGAGCGGCGTCAGAGCGCCGCGCGCGCGACCGTCGTTTCGCGCTGCTGCCGGGCGAGCGCGTCGGCGAGGCTCTGCGGCGCATCGCGCTGGCGCAGCTCGACGTGGCGATCGAGTCGCTGGAGGGAGGCGACGGGAAGTTGTCTGCCGAGAAGCGTGTGCACGAGGCGCGCAAGGCGCTCAAGCGCCTGCGCGCGCTGCTGCGCCTGGTGCGCGACGAGCTGGGCGAGCGGGCCTACGCGCGCGAGAGCGCCCTGGTGCGCCGGGCGGGCAAGCGCCTGGCGCAGGCCCGCGACGCGGAGGTGCTGCTGAGCACGCTCGACGACCTGATCGAGCGCCACCCGAAGACGCTCGGCGGCCGTCGCGGCGTGCAGCGCCTTCGCGCCCAGCTGCAGAGCGAGCGCGACGGAGCGGCGGAGCTGGCGCTCGCCGACAGCGCCACCCGTGCGGGCGTGCTCGACGACCTGCGCGCGCTGCGCGTGCGCGTGGCCGGCTGGCGACTGGCCGACCCCGGCGGGATCGAAGCGGTGGAAGCGGCGCTGCGACGCCTCTACGCGACCGGGCGCCGGCGCATGCGCCGGGCCGAGCGCGCCAAGCGAGCGCCCGGGCGCAAGCTGCACGAATGGCGCAAACGCGTCAAGGATCTCCGCTACGCCGCGGAAATGCTGCAGCGCAGCGACGACGCCGGGCGCCGTCGCAAGGGCACCGGCCCCGGGCGGGGCAAGCGCGCAGGCAAGCTGTCAAGCGCCGAGGCGGGCTTCATCGGCCGGGTCGCCCGACAGGCCGATGACCTCGGCGAACTGCTCGGCGAGGAGCACGACCTGGCGGTGCTCGCCGAGCGCGTGCGGGCCGAGGCGAGGGCCACGCGCGCCTCGGGAGCGCCCGGCCGGGGCACGCGCAAGGCGCTGCTGAAGCTGATCGCGCGGCGGCGCAAGCGCCTGCGCAAGCGCGCTCTGCGCGACGGCAGGCGCCTGTTCGGACGCGCGCCGAAGGGCTTCGTGCGCCGGGTCCGCGCGGCGGCGGCGCTCGGATCGGTCAGTCGACGCTGAGGATCGTCAGCTCGCGCGTGCCCTTGGGCAGCGCGACCGACGCCTTGTCGCCGGGGGCGCGCCCGAGCAGCGCGACGGCGACGGGTGATTCGGCGGAGAGCTTGCCCTCGGCGGGCGCGGCGTCGTGCGAGCTGACGATGCGCCAGGTCTGCTCGGCGCCGCTCTGGTCGCGCACGTGCACGGAGGAGCCGAAGCCGACGAGCCCGCCGGCGCCGGACTGGTGCTCCTCGACGATCACCGCGGCGACGATGCGCTCGCGCAGGCGCGCGATCTTCGTCTCCAGGTGCGCCTGCTCGTTCTTGGCGTCGTGGTACTCGCTGTTCTCCTTCAGATCGCCCCATTCGCGAGCCGTCTTGATGCGCTCGGCGATCTCGCGCCGGCCGTCGCCCTCGAGCGCGGCGAGCTCGGCGTGCAGCCCCTGCAGGCCCTCGGCGGTCATCATGTTCGCGGCGTCGGGCACCCGCTGAGACTATCGCTTGGCGGCTCGCTCAGAAGTACGTGCTCGGCGAGGAGGCCAGCAGCGCGTAGATCTGCACGATCGCAGACTGGTAGAGCAGCTGCGCCGAGGCGGGCGAGCCGGCGACGAACAGGTCGTCGCTCAGGCGCAGGTGCTGCCAGGCGTAGTCGACGTAGGCCTGGGCGAGCCTGGGCCCCGGGGGGTCGTGCGTGACGGAGTCCAGGTAGAGGATGTTGCGAAAGTAGACGGAGGGGAAGAACGGGTTCTCTTCGCCGAGCCGCTGCGGGGTGAAGTAGCCCAGCGCCGCCGTGGCGGTCTGTCGCGCCTGGTAGAGGTAGCCGGCGTTTCCGGTGCCCTGGTAGAGCAGCGTGCCGGCGCCGATCATCACACCCTGGTTGTAGCTCCAGAAGGTCATGTCCACGACGCCGTGCGGGCGGATGTGGTCGGCATACAGGCCGTTCCCCTGCAGCAGGCAGGCGCGCACCCAGTTGTAGGCCTTTTCGGCGAACTGCAGGTACTGCAGGTTGCCGGTGATGCGGTACAGCTGCATCGCGAGCTCGGCCGCGGGACCGGTGGTGATCGTGTTGCGGTCGGTGTTTTCGGCGCCATTGGAGAAAGGGATGCCGCCCGGGCAGGCGAGGCTCGGATCGGTCGAGAAGCCGGCCATCTCGAAGGCCATGATGCCCTCGGCGTAGCCGAGGGCGCCCGGGTTGCGGGTCTTTTTGTAGATCCGCGCGAGCTCGATGCCGATCCAGTCGTTGTCGTCGTAGTACTTGGCCCCGCCCGGTCCGGCCGGGGGGGCGACGGTGCCGTCGAAGGCCGGGAGCGTGCTCGTGTAGGTGCCTTCGGGCGCGCCGGCGTTGTTGATGTCGAGGTAGTTGCGCAGGCCGATCAGCCGCGCGCGCACTTCTGGCGCGAATGAGACGGGAAGGCCGGGAACGTTGGCCATGCTGACGGTCGCGGTAAGCCCCTGGGAGAAGGGCCAGAGATAGGAGAACGGTTCGCCCTTGTACAGCCCGGAGCCCTGGATGTAGTAGAAGCGCTGCATCGCTTCGAACGCGCGCAGCGCGCGCGCGGGGTTGCCGTGCAGGACCGGTTTGCGCGGCTTCTTGGCCTTGTGACTGGCGGCGGTGCTGGCGGCGAACGGCGAACGGCGAGGCCGGCTGAACGGGCGCGAGGCGACCGACGGATAGCCCGAGCCGCCGCCTGAGTGGCGCGCGCCGGTGGCCGCCGGGACGCGATGGGCACGGCCAGGTGCGCCGGCGGCGAGTGCGCCGGCGGAGAAGCCGTGCAGCGCGACGGCACACAGCGCGACACACAGCGCGAGCGGGCGTCGCCGCGCGCGAGCGCCGGCGTCGGCCGCGCGGTGCCGGGCCCGCTGTTGCGCAGTGATCGCTGTCATCGACTCAGCTAGCAGAACAGACGGCAGGGCCATTCGATTTGGTATACGCATGGCCGGGTGTCCTCGGACTACACAACGGTGGGGCACGTGACGGCCGACGTGATGGCCGACGGGTCTCGCCGCCCAGGCGGTGGCGCCTTCTACAGCGCCCTGCAGGCTGCCCGCCTCGGCTTGCGCGCGCGCATCCTAACGCGCGGCGTGGGCGCGGAGATCGAGCAGCTGCTGGCGCCCTACCGGGACGAGGTCGGCCTGGAAGTCGTCGAGGCGCCGTCCACGACGACGCTTGCGACCCGCGCCGATGCTCGCGGGCGCTCGCAGAGGATGCTGGCCTGGGCGGGTGAGATCGGCTCCGACGTGGCGGTCGACACGGAGATCCTGCATCTGGCGCCGGTCGCCCGCGAGACCGCAGCCAGCTGGCGCGGGCGCGCGCGCTTCGTCGGCCTGACGCCGCAGGGACTCGTGCGCACGTGGTCGCAGCTCGGCTCGCCCGTCGTGGCCACCGCACTGGCGCGAGGGCGAGTCCCCGAGCGCTGCGATGCGATCGTCATCAGCTCCGACGAGCGAGCGAGCTGCGCGGCGCTGCTGGCGGGATTTGACGAGGCCGGCGGCGCGCGGCGCCGAAGCGGGCCAGTGATCGCGGTGACGGATGCGGCTGAGCCCACCGAGCTGTATCTGCCCGACGGCGAGACCGCGCGCGTGCGCGTTCCCACGGTGGCGCATCCGTGCGACACGATCGGCGCCGGAGACGTGTTCGCGGCGGCCTTCTTCATCGCGCTCGCAGAGGGCGCTGCGCCGCAGGCGGCGGCGGCGTTCGCAAACGCGGCAGCGGCCGTGCGCATCGCCGGCACCGGCCCGGGCGCGATTGGCGATCGGACGGCGATACGGGCGCGCGCGAGCACGATCTCCTAGCGAGCCCGGCCGATCAGCGGCGCGCGATCTCCTAGCGAGCCCGGCCGATCAGCGGTGCGGCTCGAGCGCCGCGTCGAGCGAGCGCCTGAGGCCATCCGGGTCGACCGCGCCAGCGCGACCGGCGGCTCGCGCGGCGAGCTGCAGGCTGCCGCCGACGGGCGCCATCTCGACGACCGACACACGCGCGCGGGGCGCGGCCTGATGGACCGCCGCAGCGATGGGATCGACGAAGATCGACCCGGCCTTGAACACGCTGCCGATCAGCCCGACGGGGAAGTCGCCCTCGTCTCCCCTGCGGGCGCCCGAGCCGTCGGCGGAGCCGGCGACGAGCCCTGTGCGCTGCATCACGACGAGGATCTGCGCGGCGAGTTCCGCGGCCCCGCGGCGGTAGAGATCGCGCGCGACGGCGTCGCCGTCTTGCGCGAGCTCGCAGGCGACGACCGCGAAGGCGGCGATCTCGCCCTTGGTGAGCGGCTTTGCATAGACCAGCGGGGCGAGCGCCTCGGCGCTGGCCACGTCGAAGAACTCCTCGGCGGCGGCCGAGAGCGCCGTCGGCGGGCCGGAGCCGTCGCGATCGGCGAGCGCGGCGCGGATGGAGTGGTTGCCGAGCCAGTAGCCGCTGCCCTGATCGCCGAGCAGGTGGCCCCAGCCGCCCACCCGCCAGGTCTGCCCGCCGGGACCGACGCCGAAGACGTTGGAGCCGGTTCCCGAGATCGCGCCGACGCCCGGGCGCCCGCCGGTGGCGGCCGCCCAGGCGCCGACGACGTCGTTGACGACGATCCAGTCGTCGGTGCGCGCCGAGCGCACCCTGCGCGCGAGCGCGTCGGTGTCGGTGCCGGCGACGGCGAGCACGGCCGTGGCGAGCTCGCTCTGACCGATGCGGGCTCGCTGAAGCGCCTCGTCGGCCACGTCGAGCAGTGCGTCGACGGCGGCGGCGGCGCCGACGGCGTCCTCGTTGCTGGGGCCGGCTTCGGCTAGATGCACGGCGCCCTCGTCGAGGTCGAGGACCGCCGCGAGCGTCTTGGTCGCGCCGCCGTCGATGCCCATGACGTAGCGGGCGTGCGAGCGAGTCTGCGCTTCAGGCGCGGCGGAGGCGAGCGCGGAGGGCAGTTGCACGAGCGAGTCCCGTTTCATCGACCTGATCCTGGCAGGAATGCCCTCGCGGGCTAGGATCGCGTGCGATGGACGCGACGCCGATGTTTGCAAGCGCGCCACCGCGCAAGGGGATGTACGAGTCCTTCTACCTGCGCGCGGTCTCGCCGCGCGAGCCGGTGGGCGTGTGGATACGCCACACGGTGCACAAGCCGCCGGGCGAGAAGCCGCGCGGCTCGG
>JAXDGQ010000192.1:0-16550 GCA_034664965.1 Solirubrobacteraceae bacterium
GGCGGTGCCGGGCGCGAGCACGATCGCGCGCCGCGCCGACAGCGTCTGCTCGCCGACGCGCAGGCGCCGCTCGCCCTGCAGCGAGCCGTGGCCACGGAACAACGCGATACCGCGATCCCGCACCCACGGCAGATGCGTGCTGTCGTCGAGATTGTGGACGATCTCGTCGCGGCGAGCGAGCACCGCGGGGACGTCGAGCCTGCCGGTCACCGCCTCGGCCGCCCCCGCCACGCGGCGCGCCTCGGCGAGCGCCTGCGCGGGGCGCAGCAGCCCCTTCGACGGCATGCATGCGTAGTAGGAGCACTCGCCGCCGACCAGCTCGCGCTCGACCAGCGCTACCGACAGGTCCGCTTCGGCCAGCCGCCCCGCGCACACCTCGCCGGCCGGTCCGGCGCCGAGCACGATCACGTCGAACTCCTCGATGTCAGTCACGATCTGTCGTCCGCCCTTTCGGTTCGCAGTCCGGGCGCGCATGCCGCGCCATCGCGGCATTGCAGCACGACGGCACCCAAGACGGTGCCGACGACGGGCGAGGCCGGTCATGCGCTTGCGACAAGCGCCGGCGAGCTGTCGCTAGCCTCACCGGCAATGCACGAATCGCTGGCCGGTCAGCTGCTGCTCGCGTCACCGTCGTTGCGCGATCCGAACTTCGCGCGCACGGTCGTGCTGATCGGCGTGCACAGCGCCGACGGAGCCATGGGCGTCGTGCTCAATCGTCCGGCCGAGGTGACCGTCGCCGAGGCCGCGCCCCAGCTCGAGCAGGCCGTCGACGACAGCGGGCCCGTGTATGTCGGCGGACCCGTGCAGCCGAGCGCGATCGTGCTGCTCGCCGAGTTCCTCGACCCCACGCTCGCCGGGCTGCTGGTGCTCGGACGGATCGGCTTTCCCGCGCCCGAGGCGGAGATCGACGAGCTCTCCCAGGCGACCGAGCGGGCGCGCGTGTTCGCCGGCTTCGCCGGCTGGGGCGAGGGTCAGCTGGAGGGGGAGATCGCCGATGGCGACTGGATCGCGCAGGCGGCGCTGCCGGACGACGTCTTCACCGAGGTGCCCGAGCGCCTGTGGAGCGATGTGCTCACACGCAAGGGCGGAAGCTACGCGCTGGTGGCGCGGATGCCGCCCGATCCGAGCGTCAACTGAGTAGCGCGGACGCGGCCCGATCGGCCGCGATGGCGTAGTGGCAACCCCCGCTTGCCGGCGCGGGTGTCGCGCTAGAGTCGATCGGGATCCCCAGTCGCTCCCGCTGGACGGCTACCCTTGCCCTAGTCCCTCGGCCCTCCCCAGGCCAAGCACTCCCGGAGGACTCCGCTCATGCTCAAGCTCGCTCGCTGGTCGACAACTCATCGCAAGTACATCCTGCTCGGCTGGGTCGTCCTGCTCGTCGGGGTCAACGCCCTCGCGCAGTCGGCGGGCACCTCCTACTCCAACAACTTCACGCTGCCCAACTCCGACGCCCAGCGCGCGTCTGACCTGTTGCAGCGCAGCTTCCCCGCCCAGGCCGGCGACCGCGACACGATCGTCTACAAGGTGGCGTCCGGCTCGGTGCTCGACCCGGCGGTGAGGTCGCGGATGAGCGCGATGTTCGCCCGCGTCGCCAAGCTGCCGCACGTCGCGAGCGTGATCAGCCCCTACGCCGGCGCCGCCTCGGGCAAGTCGATCTCCGCCGACGGGCGCATCGCGTTCGCCACCGTCGTGTTCGACGAAAAAGCCAACAATCTCCCCAAGGAAGCCGCCCAACGCGTGGTCGACGTCGCCCGCGCCGCCGACCGCACGGGGCTGCAGGTCGAGCTCGGCGGCCAGGCCATCGAGGAGACCCAGCAGGCCGGATTCGGCATCTCCACGGCTGTCGGGCTGCTCGCGGCGATCATCGTGCTGCTGCTGACGTTCGGCTCGCTGGTCGCGATGGGCCTGCCGATCTTCACCGCGCTGTTCGGCCTCGGCACCGGCCTCGGCGCGATCGCGCTGTTCACGCATGTCGTCAACACGCCGAACTTCTCCTCCGAGCTCGCCGCGATGATCGGACTGGGCGTCGGCATCGACTACGCCCTGTTCATCCTCACGCGCTTTCGCGAGGCGTACGCGACGCCGGGGCCTACGTTCGGCAACGCCCGCGAGTCGGTGATCCAGTCGATGGACACCGCCGGGCGCGCGGTCCTGTTCGCCGGGTGCACCGTCGTCATCGCCTTGCTCGGCATGATGCTGCTCGGCGTCGACTTCCTCTACGGCGTGGCGATCTCCGCCTCGATCGGCGTGCTGCTGGTGATGCTCGCCTCGCTGACGCTGCTGCCGGCGCTGCTGACCATCACCGGTGCCCGCCTCGCTCGGCCGAGCCGGCGCGCTCGGCGGCGAGCGGCTCGCGCCGTCGCCGCCGGGGAGGGCTCCTCCGCGGATCTGCCGGGGGCAGCCGCGCCCGCCGCCGGCGCCGCCGGCGCCGCGCCGTCGGGCGGGAGCAGGTGGCTGCGCTGGAGCATGTTCGTCGAGCGGCGCCCGCGCACGATCGTGGCGATCTCCGCGGCGGTCATGCTGCTCATAGCGGCGCCCGCCACCGCCCTGCGCCTCGGCTCGAGCGATGCCTCCAATGACCCCTCCAGCAAGACCACCCACCGCGCCTACGAGCTCCTCGCTCAGGGGTTTGGCGAAGGCTTCAACGGCCCGCTGCTGGTCGCGGTGAAGATCCCGTCCGCACACCAGACGGCCGGCGTGAACCGCCTGGAGTCGGCGGTCGCCGCGACGCCCGGCGTGGGGTCGGTGGCTCCGGCCAGGGTCAACCCGGCGGGCGACGTCGCCACGGTGACCGTCTATCCCCGCTCCTCCCCACAGGCATACGCCACGACCCAGCTCGTCGAACGCCTGCGCGACAGGGTCGTCCCGCGGGTCGCCGCTCAGACGGGCCTCAAGGTGTACGTAGGCGGCGTGACCGCCGGCTCGGTCGACTTCGCCAAGACGCTCGGCCAGAAGCTGCCGCTGTTCATCGGCGTCGTCGTGCTGCTCTCGGCGCTGCTGTTGATGATCGTCTTCCGCTCGCTGGTGATCCCGCTGCAGGCCGCGGTGATGAACCTGCTCAGCATCGGCGCATCGCTCGGCGTTATCGTCGCGATCTTCCAGTGGGGCTGGCTGGGCAGCCTGATCGGCGTCCAGCAGGGCCCGATCGAGTCGTTCATCCCGGTGATGCTGTTCGCGATCGTCTTCGGACTGTCGATGGACTACGAGGTGTTCCTCGTCTCGCGCATCCACGAGCGCTGGGCGCATACGCGCGAGAACTCCCGGGCGGTCGCCGAAGGGCTCGCGTTGACCGGTCGCGTCGTCACCGCGGCCGCGGCGATCATGGTGTGCGTGTTCCTCTCGTTCATGCTCGGCGAAGACCGCGTGATCAAGGAGTTCGGGCTCAGCCTGGCCAGCGCAGTGTTCCTCGATGCGCTCGTCGTACGCTGCCTGCTGCTGCCAGCCGTGCTGCACCTGATCGGGCCGCGCACGTGGGCGCTGCCGGGCTGGCTGGACCGCGTGCTGCCGCGGCTGAACATCGAGGGGACGGTGCTGCCCGGCCAGCCCGACGCCGCGGCGCTGGATCCGTCGGCCGGGGTTCGGCGTGGCGGCAGGCCCGAGGTGGCGACAGAGGGGGCCGAGGGCTGAGCCCAATCAGCCGGGGAGGGCTTCGCTGCCTCCCCCTCCTCTGCCTGGCAACGCTGGCCGCGATGCCCAGCAGCGCGTCGGCGATGGGCGCGCCAATGGCGCCGCCCGCGAAGGCCGCACCTGACAGCGCGCGGTACCCGATCAGCGCCCCTGCGGGCGGCGGCTCGGTCGTGCTCGCGTTCGTGCCCGCCGACGCTGCTCAGCTGAGCAGCGTCGCCGGGCTGTCGCTCGGGCTGATGTCGGCTACGCAGGGCGCCTACACGCGCGAGCAGCTGCTGCTCGACATCGGCCAGGGGACGCGCGTCGCCGCATCGGCCTACGGCGCGACCGACCCGCCGCGACTGTCGCTGCGAATTCTCGGGTCCGGCGCCGAGATCGCCGGCTGGCCGGCCGCGCTGAAACGCGCCGAGGGCGCGCCGCAGCTACTGCGCCCCGGGCTGCTCGGCGCGTCGGTTCCCGGCGGGGCCGGCTACGCGGCGATCGCCGGCGAAGGGCACCTCGACGCGGTCGCCGCCGCCGATCGCAGGGGACGCCTGGCGGCGGTCTCGCTCGGCAGCGCGCCCACGCTGTTGGCGCGCATCGGCGCGCTGCAGAGTGCTCGGCGCCTGGTCATCTGCGACCTCCCCGCCGGGGCCGCGGGTATGGCCGATGTGCGCGCGTTGAGCGATGCGCGCCGGCCCGGCGATCTGCTGATCGTCCTGCAGCGGACAGGCGAACGGTCCGGACAGCAGCTGCTATGGGCGGCGGCCGCCGGGCTGCCAGGGGGCGGCGGGCACGAGCTGACCTCGCAGACGACCAGTCAGCGCGGGCTACTCGCGGCGATCGACATCGCACCGACGATCCTCCGCCGGCTGGGCGTTCGGCCGATCCCCGCGGATGTGCACGGCAAGCCACTGGAGACAGACGGGCGGCTGGACTCGCCTGGCTTGCGCTCGCTGAATGCGCGGCTGCGCGTCGTCGGCGGCCGGCGCCTGCCGGCGCTCGGCTGCCTGCTCGGCGCCTGGACGCTGCTGCTGCTCGGATCGACGCTGCTGGCTGGCGCCCGCGCGCCGGCCGCACGCCGCTGGGCGATGCGCGTCGGCGCCCTGGCCGTGCTGTGGGCGCCGGTCGGCGCGCTGATCGGCGCGGTACTTGCGCCCAGCGCGGCGGTCGAGTACGCGACGATCGCGCTCGCCTGCCTGGCGCTCGCGGCGCTCACCGACGCTCTGGTGAGCTGGCCGCGCGCGCCGCTGGCGCCGGCGATCGTCGGCGTCGTCGCGCTCGTCGCCGACGCGCTCGCCGGCACGCAGCTGCTCGTGCGCTCGCTGCTGGGCCCCAACCCGATTCTCGGCGCGCGCTTCTACGGCTTCGGCAACGAGCTGAAGTCGGGCCTGGCGGTGGTCGTGCTCGCGGCCGTCGCCGCTGCGCTGTTCCCCGCCGTGCGCTCGCGGAGATCTGCGCTTGCAGTCGCGCTCGCCGGCATCGCGCTCGCCGCAATCGAGGGCGCCGCCAGGATCGGCGCCGGCGTGGGCGGCGTGATCCTCGTCAGCGCCGGCTTCGCCGTGGCGGCGGTCATACTGCTCCCCGGCAGGATCTCGCGCCGACGCGCGCTGTTGGCGCTGGCGAGCCCGCTCGTCGCGCTCGTGGCGCTCGCAGCGCTTGATCTCGCGACGGCGCACGGCTCCGGCCACTTCACCGGCAGCATCCTGCACGCACGATCGGCCGGCGATCTGCGCGACGTGATCGTACGCCGCTACAGCGCCGCGTGGCATGAGCTGCGCAACCACGCGATGCCCGTGGCGACGGCCCTGGCGCTGCTCTACGCAGCCGCCGGCGTGCGCCTTCGCCGGCGACTGCTCGCCCCCGTCGGCGACGACCCCGCCTGGCTGGCCGCACTCGCCGGCGGCCTGACGGCAGGCATCGTCGGCGCGCTCAGCGAGGACTCCGGCCCGGTCCTGCTGGTCGTCGCGGTGTTCGCACTGGGCTGTGTGAGCGCCTATCTCTGGGGGCGCCCTGCGCCCGTGACCGAGCGCCCGCCGCGCCCGGTCAGCGCGCCCGGGAGCGCTCAGGCGAGCGCCGTCGAGGCGTAGTACATGCCCACGGCGATCAGCACGACCGCGGTCGACGGCGGCAGCGAGGGAATCGCGTAGGCCAGCGCCAGGCCGCCCCACATCGCCGCGACCGCCAGTCCCCCAGCGAGCGCGATCGCCGCGAACGGCGCTCGCGCGAGGCGGTGCGCCGCCGCCGCCGGGGCAGCGAGCAGGCCGAGCAGAAGCAGGGCTCCCACCGCCTGCGTCGCCTCCGCGGCGACGACCCCCAGCAGCGCGACGAAGCCGATCCCCAAGAGCCGCGTGGGCACGCCGCGTGCGGCGGCCACGTCCGGTGCCACCGAGGCGAACAGCAGCGGCCGCCCGATCGCGACGGTCAGCGCCGTGGCGCCGAGCGCGATCGCCGCGGCCAGGCGCGCTTCGCCGCCCGTTAGCCCGAAGATCGAGCCGAACAGCGTGTGCGCGCCGACTATCCCGGAGCTTCCCGCCGAGCTCGTGCTGACGCGCGCCAAGAAGAACACGCCGAGACCGAGGATGAACGTGAACACCGTGCCGATCGCCGTGTCGTCAGCCGGCGACGAGCCCGGCGAGGACGCGCGGTCGCGCGCGAGCACGCCGCGCCCGAGCGCTCCGATCGCCGCGCCCACGGCAACCGTCGCGACGAACAACCCGATCCGCTGGTCGATCCCCGCGGCCGCCGCGGCGAGCGCCCCCGGGAAGGCGACGTGGCTGAGAGCGTCGCCCGCGAACACCTGCCCGCGCAGGACGACGAACCATCCGGTCACGCCGCACGCCAGCGCCACAAACGTCCCGGCGAGCAGCGCGTTGCGCATGAATTCCTGCGAGAGCATCAGTCGATCACCCCGGTCGGCTGTGCCGGCGCGTCCGCCGGCGCGCCGCGCGCCCGGGTTCGCCCCGCGGCGAAGGAGATCAGGCGCGCGAGCACGTAGATCGCAAACGCGACCGTCGTCAAGAAGAAGCCGGCCGGGTAGATCGAGAAGTAGGCCAGCCCAAGCCCGAGCCACACGACGAGCAGGCCCAGCGCAACGCTCAGCACGAGACTGGCAAGCGGGCGGGCCGTCAGCGCCTGCGCGCTCGCCGCCGGCGCGACGAGCAGTGCGAACACGAGCAGCACGCCCGTGATCTGGCTCGTCGCCGCCACGGCCAGGCCGAGCAGCAGCAGGAAGGCCAGCGAGAGCGCGCGTACGGGAACGCCGCGCGCCTGAGCGACGTCGGCGTCGACCGACGCGAACAGCAGCGGACGGCCGAGCGCGGCGAGCGCAGCGAGCGTCCCCGCCGCGACCGCGACCAGCAGCAGTACCTCGCCGTCGCTGACGCCGAGCAGATCGCCGAACAGCAGGTTCTCCAGATCGCCGAGCACGCCGCCGTACAGGCTCACGAACAGGAAACCGGCGGCGAGTGCGAGCGCCTGCACGGCGCCGATGCTCGCCGACTGCTCGCTCCAGGAGACTCGCCGCCCGGCGCCCGATCGCCAGCCCATCGCCGTGGCACCGACGGCGCAGAAGAGAAAATAGCCCCACGCCGCCGGCACGGCCGCCAGCGCCGCCGCCGACGCCCCGGGAAAGGCCATCATCGACAGCGTGTGACCCGCGAACGCTTCACGGCGCAGCACCATCACCCAGCCGACCAGCCCCGCCATCACGGCGACGACGCTGCCCGCGAGCAGCGCGTTGAGCATGAAGTGGTATTCGAGCACCTGCGCGACATCGTGCGCAACGTTCCAGCTCAGCGTCGGATGAGCCGCGTCAGCCGGCGTGCGCACGGTCCCGGTCGGCGTCGTGCGGATGGGCATGGTCGTGGCGGTCGTGGTGGTGGGCCGGCGGCTCGGGCTGGCCGACGACCACCAGGCGACCGTCGGAGGCGCGCAGCACCTCGACAGGCACGCCGTACAGACGCGACAGCGTGGCTGTCGTCACGACCTCCTCGACCGGACCCTCCACGGCGTGGCCGCGGGCCAGATAGACGACCCTGTCGAGATAGGCGAGCAGCGGATTGACGTCGTGCGCCACCAGCAGGGCCGCCACCCCCTGGCTGCGGCAGATCTCACCGACCAGCGCGGCGACCGATCCCTGGTTGGCCAGGTCGAGGCTGTCCAGCGGCTCGTCCAGCAGCAGCAGCTCGGGGCGGCGCACGAGCGCCTGGGCGATCAGCAGCCGCTGCTGCTCGCCGCCCGACAGCTCCCCGATCGGCCGGTCCGCATAGGCCGTCGCGTCGACCAGCTCGACCACCTCCGCCACGCGCCGGCGCGCCTCGCGCCCGCGCGCCGCCGCCCGCCCCCATGGGAACGGCAGGGGCAGGCCCCAGCGCTCGCCGTCGAGGCCCAGGTGCACTACGTCGCTGCCGCGCAGACGCGTCTCGGACGCGAACGAGCGCCGCTGCGGCAGGTAGCCGATCGCGCCGCTGCTGGCTCCCGGCGGACGGCCGAGCACGCTGACCCGGCCCGCCGCAGGCGACAGCGCGCCGAGCAGCACCTTCAACAGCGTCGACTTTCCCGAGCCGTTGGCGCCGAGTAGCGCAACGAACTCCCCCTCCTGCACGCGCATCGACACGCCGCTCCAGATCGTCCGCCGGCCGATGCGCACGGCGGCGTCGTCCACCGCGATCGCCGGCTCGCCCATCGCCCGACCATAGCAAGACTGAGTCTTGTTCTTGTCTTCGCCCCCGCCGGGAGGGCCTCGCCCTCAGCCCGGCGGGACGCGGCGCTCAGTCGCGGCGGCGGCGGCGATTGACCAGCAGCACGGCGCCGGCGACCACGATCACGGCGATCACCACGCCGCCGACGATGTAGCGGATTTTGTGGTGCTTCGGTTTTTCCTTCTGCTCTTTGAGGGCCGCGGCAGGCGAGAGCACCGACACCGCCGCGCCGCGCGCCTTGAGCTTCGCGACCGTCTGGGGCTCCTGGTGCTTGGGGTACTTCGCGAGCACGTGCGTTCCGTCCTTCAGCGTCAGGCGAACGCTGCGCAGTCGCTTGTTGACGATCGCGCTCTGGATCTTCCTGGCGGCGAGTTGCTGCGCGAATTCGCCTTCGCTCTCGTGCTTGTAGCTGATCGTCGGTTCGGCCGCGATCGCCGCGGGTGCAAGCAGCGAAAGCGCCACGGACACGGCCAGCATCATGCTCATCAGGGGTCTGGTCAGTCGATTCATCGGCGGTACCCTAATGCCTAGGAGCGCCCCGCGTCGCGGTCCTAGACGGCGGCCGCCGGAGCTCATTTACGCAGCTGCCTGGCTGTCTTCAGGCGCTGAACCTTAGGCAGCACGACCTTGCGCATGCGCACCGATACGGGCGTCGCCTCGACGGCCTCGTCCTCGCGCACGAACTCGAGCGCCTCGTCGAGCGTCAGTTTGCGGTGGGCGTCCAGACGCACGAGCACGTCGGAGGTCGACGAGCGCATGTTGGTCAGATGCTTTTCTTTGACCGGATTGACATCGAGATCCTCCGAGCGCGAGTTCTCGCCGACGATCATCCCCTCGTACACCTGCTCGCCGGGTCCCACGAACAACCCGCCGCGATCCTGCAAGGTCATCAGCGAGTAGCTGACCGTCGAGCCGCTGCGGTCGGCCACGAGCGCGCCCGTCGTGCGCGTCAGCAGCTCGCCCGCCCACGGCTCCCAGCGGTCGAACACGTGGTGCATGATCCCCGTGCCGCGTGTCTCGGTCAAGAACTCCGTGCGAAAGCCGATCAGGCCGCGAGCCGGTACGAGGTAGTCCATGCGCACCCAGCCGGTGCCGTGGTTTGTCATGTGTTCCATGCGCCCCTTGCGCGCGGCCAGCAGTTGCGTGACCGTGCCGACGTGCTGCTCGGGCACGTCGATCGACAGCCGCTCGACGGGCTCGTGGCGCTTGCCGTCGATTTCGCGCTCGACGACGTGCGGCTGGCCGACCGTCATCTCAAAGCCCTCCCGGCGCATCATCTCCACGAGTATCGCGAGCTGAAGCTCGCCGCGGCCTTGGACCTCGTAGGTGTCCGGGCGCTCGGTCTCGCCGACCCGCAGGGAGACGTTCCCCACGAGCTCCTGCTGCAGGCGCGCCTCGATCTGCCTGGCCGTCAGCTTGTCGCCGTCTTTGCCCGCCAGCGGCGAGGTGTTGGCGCCGATCGTGATCGACATGGCCGGCTCGTCGACCGTGATCACCGGGAGCGGACGCGGATCGTCGGGATCGGCGAGCGTCTCGCCGATCGTCACCTCGGCGATGCCCGCCACGGCGATGATCTCCCCCGGCCCCGCCTGCGGCGCGTCGACGCGGTCCAGCGCATCGGTGACATAGAGCTCGGCCACGGTCGCTTTGCGGATCGAGCCATCGGCGCGACACCAGGCAATCTGCTGGCCCTTGCTGATCGTCCCGTTGCGCACGCGGCAGATCGCCAGGCGCCCGACGTATGGGGACGCGTCCAGGTTCGTCACGAGCGCCTGCAGCGGATGGCCGGGCTCGTAGGTGGGTGGCGGAATCCGCGCCAGCAGCAGGTCGAGCAGGGGCGCCAGCGTGTCGCCCGCCAGCGGCTGCCGGGGCTCGTAGTGCAGCGAGGCGATGCCGGCCTTGGCGTTGCAGTAGACGATCGGGAAGTCGATCTGCTGCTCATCGGCGTCGAGGTCGAGGAACAGCTCGTAGACCTCGTCGACGACCTCGGCTACGCGCGCGTCCGGGCGGTCGACCTTGTTGACCACCAGGATCACCGGCAGCTTGGACTCAAGCGCCTTGCGCAGAACGAAACGCGTCTGCGGCAGCGGCCCCTCGGAGGCGTCGACCAGCAGCAGCACGCCATCGACCATCGTCAGGCCACGCTCCACCTCTCCCCCGAAGTCGGCGTGCCCGGGCGTGTCGATGATGTTCAGCTTGACGCCCTCGTAGCGCAGCGAGGTGTTCTTGGCGAGGATCGTGATGCCCTTCTCGCGCTCGAGATCCATCGAGTCGAGCACGCGTGTGGCCACCTCCTGGCCGACGCGAAAGGCGCCCGACTGCCACAGCATGGCGTCGACGAGCGTCGTCTTGCCGTGGTCGACGTGGGCGACGATCGCGACGTTGCGTATGTCCTCTCTCGGTACGAGCACGGCCGACTAGGCTAGCGGCGCATGCCCGCGGCCCTCAGACCCGTGCGCGCGCCGAAGCGCGCCAGCGCCGTGGGATAGCGCTCGGCGCGGGCGATCGTCTCCTCCAAGGCCGCGGCGAAGCGGCGTATCTCATCCTCTGAAACGACCAGCGCGGGCAGTGCCTTGATCGTGTTCATGCGATGTCCGGCCACCTGGCAGAGGATGCGGTGCTCGTGAAACAGCGGGACCGTGATCAGCTGTGAGAACAGCCCGGCCTGGCGGCGCTCGACCGCCTCCCACAACGCTCGGCCGACACGTCCGGAGGGCGGCCCGAACTCGATCGCCCACATCAGCCCCAGGCCACGGACCTCGCTGACGACCTCATAGCGCGCCACCAGCGGCTCGGTCAGCTCCAGCAGCAGCGCCCCCATGCGCTGGGAGTGTGCGACCAGGCCGTGCCGGTCGAGCACGCGCAGCGTCGCCAATGCCGCGGCGGCCGCCAGATCGTTGCCGCCAAACGTCGAGCCGTGGCGCACGGCACGCTCCATACCGTCGAACACCGCGTCAAACGCGCGCCGTGAGACGAGCACCGCGCCGATCGGGACCAGCCCACCCGACAGCGCCTTGGCGATGCAGATCAGGTCCGGCTGCAACTGCCAGTGCTCGAGCGCCAGAAAGCGCCCGGTGCGCCCGATCCCCGTCTGCACCTCGTCGCAAACCAGCAGCGCCCCCGCCTGGCGGCACAGGGCCTGCGCGCGCTGCAGGTAGTCATCCGGCGGAAGGTTCACGCCCTTGCCCTGGACCGGCTCGACGATGAACGCCGCCACGTCGCCGCGCGCGAGCTCGCGCTCCAGCGCGTCGCAGTCGCCGAAGGCGACGGGATCGCAGCCGGGCAGCAGCGGGCCGAATCCCTCGCGGAAGATCGCATCGCCGTTGAGCGACAGCGAGCCGAGCGTGAGGCCGTGGAAGGCGTGCTCGGCGTACAGCACGCGCGGGCGTCCGGTCGCGGCGCGGGAGATCTTGATCGCCGCCTCGACCGCCTCCGTGCCCGTGTTCGCGGGGACCATCGCCGCGACGCTGTCCGGCGCCCGCGCCAGCAGCGCCTCGGCGAGCACGCCGCTGAGCAGCGTCACGCCGAGCTGGGGCAGGTTTCCGGTGCGCGCGGCCATCGCCTCCTGCACCGCGGCGATCGCCTCGGGGTGGTTGCGGCCGATGGCGAACACCCCGTACCCGCCGAACAGGTCGAGGTAGCGCTCGCCGTCGGCGTCGATCAGGTGGGCCCCGTCGCCGCCCCGCCACACCTTGTCAAAGCCCAGGGTGCGCAGGATCCGGCCCATCTGCGGGTTCAGATAGCGGTCGTTGAGCGCCATCTCCTCGCCCGTGCGGTCGCTGAGGATCTCCGCGACTGTCGGCGGCACCGAGCTGTACATGCGCTAAGCGTACGCGGCGGGCGCCCTGGCGCCGCTAACGCACGGCCGCGATCACCAGGCGCGTGTCGGGGCCGAGCGGCGCACCCTCGAGCGTGCCGTAGCACTTGCTCTGCTCAAAGCCGGCGCGCGCGAGCATCGCGACCAGCTCGGTGGCCGTGTAGAAGTCGCTGAAGAACGCGTCCCACGCCTCGGGCGGGCTCGGCGCTGAGTCCTCCATCGGGCCCAGTGTATGGCGCCGGCAACTCACATCAGGCGCGCGCGAAGCGCAGGTACACGACGCGAGAGCCGAATGTCCGCGTGTCGATCAGCTCCAGATCGATGCGCTCCTGCAGGGGCGGGAAGTAGGGCGTGCCGGCGCCGAGCACGACCGGACTGACGAACAGGCGGTACTCGTCGATCAGGCCCAACTGCGTGCAGGCGCGGGCCAGGCCGGCGCCGCCGACCGCCAGGTCCTTGCCGGGCTGCTGCCTGAGCTGTGCGACCTCCTCGGCCACGCCGCCCCCGAGGAGCCTTGCGTTGCCCTGGACCGCCTGAAGCGTCTTGGAGAACACGATCTTCGGAAGCGCTCGCCAGATGCGCGCGAACTCGAGCGTGTAATCCGTGGCCGCCGGATCCTGCTCGGCGGTCTCCCAGTAGAGCATCGTCTCGTACAGTCGCCGACCGCAGAGGTGCACGCCGATCTCCTGCACCTGTCGGTTGTGGAAGCGGTGTAGCTCCTCGTCGGGCGCGGTCCAGTCGAGCTCGCCGCCGGGGCCGGCGATGAAGCCGTCCAGCGACATGCCCATCGAGTAGATCAGCTTGCGCATCGTCATTCTCCTTGCTCGGGGCCAGCCTCTTGTTCTATGACGCAGCGACCGCGCGATCCTCATCGACCGGCGAGCCGGATGCCGGTGGCGGCGCGCACCGCCGTCCTCTGCGCTCGCGCGCCGGCTGCTCCCAACGCGACCAACATCATCAAAAATAAAATATGGACGATCGTACGTACATGTTGTATGGTGCGGCCGTGTGTCGAGTCCTCGAAGCCCTGGGCCCCAGCGTCATCGACGGCCGAAGGCCGAGACCGGCGGGCACCCGCTCGTCACCGGCACGCCGGCGCCGTCGCCGCTCGACGGGCGGCGCGCCCGCGGGATGCGCAGCCGCGCCGCAGTGCTCGAGCGCTCCGTGCAGCTGGCCTCGCGTGATGGCCTCGAAGGGCTGACGATCGGCGGGCTGGCCGCGGATCTGCAGGTGCACAAGAGCAGCGTGTTCGCGCTGTTCGGCTCCAAGCAGGAGCTCCAGCTGGCCACCCTCGCGGCTGCACGCGCGATCCTCATAGACCAGGTGGTCGTGCCGGGACTGGCAAGCGAGCAGGGCGTGGCCCGCCTGGAGTCCATCGGCGAGGCGTGGTGGGACTACCTCGGATCAGACGTGTTCGCCGGCGGCTGCTTCCTCTGCGCAGCCTCGACGGAGATGGACGGCCGGCCTGGCGCAGTCAGGGACGCGGTGGCCGCAGTCATGCGCGAATGGATCGCCGTGCTCAGCGCCAACGTGAAAGCCGCGATCACGGCTGGTGACCTGCGGCCGAACGTCGACGCCGCGGCGATGGCGTTTCGGCTCAACGCGCTCGGCATGGCCGCCAACTGGCAGCGACAGCTGCTGCACGACCGCTCCGGCATCGAGCACGCGCGGGCCGCCTGGAAAGCCGAGCTCGCCGGGACCGCACGCCCCACCGACCGATAGGAGACCCAACCTTGGCCGCCACCGACAAGAAACCGAAGTCCGGCCAGGACGATCCGCTGGAGGACTTCGATCATCGCGTGGTCACCCTCGACAGCGTCGCCAAGGTCGTGCACGTGGCCGGCAGCGGGCCGGCGGTGATCGTCATGACGGAGATGCCCGGCATCAGCCCGCACGTCGCTCGCTTCAGCCGCTGGGTTCGCGACGCGGGATTCACCGTCTACATGCCCTCGCTGTTCGGGCGCGACGGCGCCCTGCCGGATGTCGAGGAGGGCACCGCCACGTTGCGCCGCGCGTGCGTCAGCGCCGAGTTCCGCGCCTTCGCGGCCGACGAGTCCAGCCCCGTGACCTCGTGGCTGCGGTCGCTGGCGAGGCTGGCGCACGAACAGTGCGGCGGGCCAGGCGTCGGCGCGATCGGCATGTGCTTCACGGGGAACTTCGCGCTGACGATGATGCTCGAGCCGTCCATGCTGGCTCCGGTCCTCTCCCAGCCGTCACTGCCGCTCGACGACCCCGCCGGCCTGGAGATCGGCGCCGACGAGCTCGCTGCGGTGCGCCAGCGCCTCGAGCGCGAGGACCTGACCGTCCTGGCCTACCGCTTCAAGGGCGATCGCGTCTGCAGGGCGCAGCGGTTCGCCGCCTACTCACAGGCGCTGGGCGACCGCTTCGTTGCACGCGAGCTCCCCGACAGCGCGGCCAACCCCGCCCCTCCGCCGTTCTTCGAGCACGTCGTGGCGTGCCCGCACAGCGTCGTGACCGCGCACCTGATCGACGAGGCCGGCCAGCCGACGATCGCCGCCCGCGACGAGATCCTGGCGTTCTTCGCCGAGCGGCTGGGCTCCTGAAGAACATCGCGGTCGCGCTATTTCGTGTTATCGTCGGTCACACGAACTATGGAGAGCCGGAGCTACACCCAGGTCGCGCGCGCAGAGGCACGCGATCGCAACCATGCGTCGCTGCTGGCCGCAGCGGAGCGGGCGTTCTTCGCAGGGCGCTGGCAGGACAGCTCGCTCGAGCGCATCGCCGAGGGTGCCGGCGTTACCAAGCAGACCCTGCTGCGGCACTTCGGCTCGAAGGAGAACCTGCTCGCACAGACGTACGCGCATGGCTTCGCGCAGGTGCGCGACCAGCGCATGAGCGCTCCCGCAGATGACATCGACGCTGCCGTCGACAACCTGCTCGATCACTACGGCGAGATGGGCGAGCGGGGGCTCAGGCTCGCGGCCATGGACGGCGACCGCCAGATCGCGACGATGGTGCAGACAGCGCGAGAGCTGCACTACGACTGGGTCGATCATGCCTTCGGGGCATGGCTGAAGGCGCTGCGCGCCGCGGATCGCGAGCGGCGGCGAGCAGCGCTGATCGCACTGTGCGACGTGAACACCTGGTGGCTTCTCTCGCATCACCTCGGCTTTGACAGATCGCATGTGCGAGCGACGCTGATTTTCACAATACGACGCCTACTGGAGGAGCAGCCATGAAGATCCTCGCCTACACATCGCCCGCACGCGGGCATCTGTTTCCGCTGGTCCCGATCCTCGACGAACTGGCACGGCGCGGTCATTCGATCGCGCTGCGCACGCTTTCCTCGGAGGTCGGCCTGATGACCGATCGCGGCTTCGATGCCGCACCGATCGCGCCCGAGATCGAAGCCATCGAGCACGATGACTACCTCGGGCGCACGCCGCCGGCGAAGCTCAAGCGGGCAATGGCGACTTTCGCGGCGCGGTCTGAGCTGGAGGTGGCAGACGTGCAGGCGGCGATCGCCCAGCAAGCCCCCGACGCGATGCTGGTCGACTGCATGACCTGGGGCGCAACCGCCGTCGCCGAGGCTTGGGGCGGGCCGTGGGCGCAGTGGTTCCCCTACCCGTTGCCCCTGAGCTCCAGCGACGCGCCACCGTTCGGCCCGGGCCTCAAGCCCGCCAAGGGCCTCCCCGGCCGCGTCCGGGATCGCCTGCTTCGGCCGCTGTTGATGGGCGCGCTCGAGAAGGCGAGCCTGCCAGGCGTCAACGCGATGAGGACAGCCGTGGGAGTGGATCCGTTCGCCTGCGCCGACGACATGTTCACGCGTCCGCCGTTGTTGCTGTACATGACCGGCGAGCCGTTCGAGTACCCCCGGTCTGATTGGCCGGCGTCGGTGCGCATGGTCGGGCCGTGCGCCTGGGACCCGCCCGCCGAGGCGCCCGGCTGGCTGGACGAGCTCGAGCGCCCGCTCGTGCTCGTCAGCACGTCGTCGGAGTTTCAGGACGACGGCCGTCTGGTTCGCACCGCGCTCGACGCGCTGCGCGACGAGGACGTGCAGGTGGTCGCCACGCTCCCCGCCGCCGGGGCCCCCGGCCCCGTGCCCCAGAACGCGCGCCTCGAGCGCTTCGTGCCGCACAGCGCGATCCTTCGGCACGCCGCCTGCGCGATCACACACGGGGGCGCCGGCGCCACGCAAAAGGCGCTCGCCGCAGGAGTGCCGGTGTGCGTCGTGCCGTTCGGACGCGATCAGCTCGAGGTGGCCCGCCGCGTGCAGATGGCCGGGGCCGGCACACGCCTCCCGGCGCAGCGCCTGAGCGCCAGCAGACTGCGCACCCGGGTGAGGGCCGCCATCGCGATGCGCGATGGGGCGCGTCGCGTGGCTAGGGGCTTTGCGGCGACAGGTGGGCCGGGCGCGGGCGCTGACGCGTTCGAGGCGCTGGCGGGAGCTCCTGAGGCCTCTG
>JAXDGQ010000193.1:0-2854 GCA_034664965.1 Solirubrobacteraceae bacterium
GCGCCGATCGCGCCATCGCCGCTGAGCACGACGACCGTTTCACCGGCGCGAGCCGCCTGCAGCGCCAGCTCGCGCGCGTGCTCCAGATCGCGCGTGTCGGCGCGGAGCACGGTGAGCCCGTGAGCGCGCAGGGCTTCCTCGGCCCGCGGCGCGAGGCGGCGCGCCTTGCCGCCGCCGGCGGAAGGATTGACGATCAGGCGGATGGGTGCGGTGGGTGCGGGCACGGCGCAAGCGGAGTGCGCATGCTGGCCGCGGACGCGCTGGCGCCGGCGGCCCTAGCCGGAGGCGGCCTTGGCGCGGTCGCGGCGGCGACGCCCGAAAGCCGCCGCGATCCCCAGCGCCGCGATCACGACGAACAGCCCCAGCAGCGCGGCCGGTGCGGTGCCGAGCCCGCCGAACGGCAGCGACACGAGCTCGACGATCCCGAAGCCGACCGCCAGCAGCAGGATGACCAGCACCAGAATCAGCACGATGCCGCGAAGACGCGCGAGGATCCCCGCCGAGCCGGGCGGGATCAGCAGGCCCATCGCCCGCAGCGCAAACAGCTGACGACCGCTGGGCGGCGCCTGGCCGAGTCGCTCTACGGCGTCCTTCAGATCGCCTGCGCGGCGTTCGGCGAGGGCCAGAGACGCGTCGGCCATGCGCCGCAGCTGCATGCGCTCCTGCGGTCGCGCGGCGGCGATCGCTCGCTGGAAGTAGCTGCGCGCCTGCTCGGCATCGAAGCGCTCAGCGGCGCGCGCGCCGAGGATCGCCAGCGCGGCCGACTTGAATTTCGTCTCGCTTTCGAGCTCCTCGTCAGAGCGCTGCTCGAGTGCCTGAATCGCCTCGAGGCCGCCGCGCTGCTCCATCCGGATCTGGCGTTGTTTGGGTGCCACCGCGCGTCATTCTATGGTTTGCGAACCCACGGCGCGGGCGATGGTTCCAGCGCCCCTGCGATCGTTGTCGCGCGCCAGCCGGGCGGGTATGCTCGGCTGATGTCGAGCAGCAGTCAGATGTTCTGGCGCGCACGCCTCTCCCGCCTGTGCGCGTGCGCGCTGCTCGCGCTGGCGCTGGTCGCGGCGTGTGCCCCGGCGACACTGGCCGTCGGCGGCAACGCCGAAGGAGGTGCCTTCAATGAACTGAGCCAGAGCGCCCCGCCGGAAGCCACGACAACGCAGAAAACTGAAACGAGCGGCTCGACAGAAACCACGTCCAACTCGAAAAAAACGGTCGTGATCGCCCTGGTCGCCGCCGTCGCACTGCTGATCGCGATCGCTTTCGTGATCGTTCGCGACGCGCGCAAGGTGGCTCCGGCGGGCGATCCGCAGCTGGCCGAAGCCAGATCGGCTCACGATTCCGCCGCTACGCTGCGACGCAGGCGCACCAAAGCCAAGGCCGCGCGCCGGCAGCGCAAGCGAAATCGCTAGCCGAGCGCAGCTCAGTGCGAGACGCGAACTCGCCGCGAGACGCGAACCCGCCGGGCGCTGCGAGCGGCGGTGCGGACGCGAGGCGGGGAGGGGGGAGGCGGCGTGCCGTGCGACCCGCGCCGTGGGGTGTGCGAACGGGGCCCCGACGGCAGCGGGCGTCGCGGACGAGGATCCATCGGGCCGGCGGGCGTGGCGCGCGTGCCGCCGTCGTCGTCGGACTGGCCCGGCGGCTCGGGCGCGTTCATCGCGGCGTCGTTGCGGAAGGGAATCCACAACATCAGCGCGGCGATGGGCAGCTTGATCAAGGCGAGCAGCGCGATCAGCATCCACAACGGCATGGCTCCAACGATGCTACTACTGCCTCGTGAACGCCGAGGCACGGGACAGGCCGGTAGGCGACCTGGCTGAGCTGGCGCAATCGGTCTCGGACTGCCGGCGCTGTCCGCGACTGGTGGCCTGGCGCGAGCAGGTCGCCCGAGAGCGCCGAGCGGCGTTCGCCCGCGAGCAGTACTGGGGCCGACCGCTGCCCGGCTTCGGCGATCCGGCCGCGCGCGTGCTCGTGCTGGGCCTCGCACCGGCGGCGCACGGCGCGAATCGCACCGGGCGAATGTTCACCGGCGACCGCTCCGGCGACTTCCTCTTCGCAGCGCTCGCCCGCTCGGGCTTCGCCAACCAGGCGACCTCCTGCTCGCGCGATGACGGACTACGTCTGCGCGGGCTGTGGATCACCGCGGCGGTCCGCTGTGCTCCGCCGGCCAACCGCCCGACACCACATGAGCGCGAACAATGCCTGCCCTGGACGGTGCGCGAACTGGCGCTGCTCTCGCACGTGCGCGTGATCCTGTGCCTCGGCGCCTTGGCCTGGGACGCCGCACTGCGGCTGCGCGTCGCGGCGGCCGGCCCCGGCGCGCGCCCGCTGCGGCCCAAGCCGCGCTTTGGGCACGCCGCAGAGCTGGCCGGGGAGCCGCATTCGTTGCTCGGGTGCTACCACCCGAGCCAGCAGAACACCTTCACCGGCCGCCTGACCGAGCCGATGATCGACGCGGTGCTCCAGCGCGCCCGCGAGCTCGCGGGGCTGGACCGCTAGGCTCGCGCGCCGCGGAAGCTCCGACAGCACTCGCCGGAGCGCTCGGCGCTCCTCGCACGATGCCGCCGTTGGCGATCAGCCAGGCGTCCAGCGCGTCGGCCGTCAGCGGACGCGAGATGAAGTAGCCCTGGCCGATGTCGCATCCGAGCTCGGCGAGATGCTCGAAGACCGCTTCAGTCTCGATCCCCTCGGCAACGACCCGCAGACCGAGGTGGCGCGCCAGATCGATCGTCGAGCGCGCGATCGCCTCGGCCCGGTCGTCCTCGCACAACTTGGTGATGAAGGCTTTGTCGATCTTGATCTCGTCCGCCGGCAGGCGCGCGAGGTAGGCGATCGACGCGTTGCCGGTCCCGAAGTCGTC
>JAXDGQ010000194.1:0-4158 GCA_034664965.1 Solirubrobacteraceae bacterium
TGACATCGTGACCGAGATGTACGAGTCGGGAGAGCTCGCGCAGGCATTGCTGTAGCGTCCCGCCGCGCATGCCCGTCGCGGTCGCCACCGACAGCACCCATTACCTGCCGCGAGCGCTCGCGGATCGTGAACAGATCCATCAGGTCAGCCTGTACGTCGGCTGGGAGGGCGACCGATCGGAAATCGGCCAACAGCGCGAGCTGGAGATGGACGGCTTCGAAGCCTTCTATGAGCGCCTGCGCACCGACTCCGAGCTGCCGACCACATCCCAGCCTTCGATCGGCGACTTCCTGGCCGTGTGGGAGCCGCTGATCGAGTCGGGCGAGGACGTCGTCTCGATCCATCTGGCCGGCGGCATCTCGGGTACCTGCGAGGCCGCGCGCCAAGCGCACCAGCTGCTCACCGAGCGCGGGCTCGGCGACCGCGTCGAAGTGCTCGACTCAGAAAGCGGCTGCGGCGGGACCGGACTGCTGGTGCTCGCCGCCCGTGCGGCGACGCGCGCCGGCGCCGACAAGGACTCGGTCGTGGCGCACGTGCGCGAGGCCCGCAAGGCGCTGAAAATCTGGTTCTGCCTGGACACCTTGGAGTACCTGCGTCGCGGCGGGCGCATCGGCAAGGCCCAGGCATGGCTCGGCGGCACGCTGAAGATCAAGCCGATCCTCTCGCTGGAGTACGAAATCATGCCCGTCGAGCGCGTGCGCACGGCCGGGCGCGCGTTCGAGCGGATGGTCGACTACGCCCAGCAGCTGCACGACGGCGGTGCCGACGGCTGGGTCGTGCAGCACATCCAGGCCCCCGAGCAGGCCGAGCGGCTGATCGAACGCTGCCGCGAGATCTTCGACACCGAGCCGGTGTTCACCTCGGAGGTCGGCCCGGTCATCGGCACCTACACGGGCCCCGGCCTGATCGGCGTCGGCGCCATCCCGCGCACGCTGCTGGCCTGAGCACCGAGAGCGAAGTCTCACGGCTTCCAGCCCGACGCGGCCGCTCAGCGGTCGCGGCGGCGGCGGCGGCGCAGCATGCGCACGCCGAGCGCAAACCCGACGAGCGCGGCTCCCGCGGTGAGCTCTGAGCGATGGCGCTCGATGTGGCCGCGCCAGTCGGTGATGTGCGCGACTTCGCCGCGCAGGCGGTCGAGCGAGACGGCCAGCTCCATGCGGTTGCTCTCGATCGAGGAGCGGATCTCTGTCGGTGAGCGCTGAGCCATCAGCCGCCGGTCACCCTGGAGGCGCCGTCGCCGCCGGAGGAGGAGACCGTCTCGCGGATCTTCTTGGCCTCCGCGATCGCCATCTCGGGTACGGGCGGCGAGCCTTTTTTGACAGCTCTGGCGGCGAGCAGGCCGGCCAGCGCGCCGAGCAGCAGCAGGATCACGGCCATCGCGAAGAAGCCCCAGAAGTAGGTGAACTCGTTGCCGGGGAGGTAGTAGTAGAGCAGCCACGCGCAGCCCACCAGCGCGAACACCAGGGCCATCACGATGAACACGCCGGCGGCGATGCCGACGATGGCGCCCCTGATCAGCTTCGTCGCCTTCTCGGTGACCTCCAACTTGGCCAGCTCGATCTCCTCGCGCACGAGCACCTGCGCGCGCTCTGACACTTCGGCGATCGCGGCGGCGATGTTGTGCGGCCCCTCCTTGCCGGGCTCCGAGGAGAGGGGCGGCGGAGGGACGCTCACTCCGGGGGCTCCTCGTCGAACAGACGGTGCCACAGCATCGTCGCCACCCGCTGGGCGAGGATCGTGGAGAGCGCGCCGACTCCCGCCAGCAGGCCCGACCAGACCAGTCGCTTGACCATCTCGTTCTCCATCAGCGCAGGAGTCTATTGCCCGCAGTGGTCCCGTCGGAAACGGCGTCGATCTCCAGGCCGCCGCAGACCGTCTCGATGACCACCCACTTGGCGCGCTCCAGCTCCTCCTGCCCCTGGGGCAGGAGGTCGAAGATCCAGCCGGTGAGCAGCTGCTCGATGACGCCGTAGAAGGCCATCGCGGCAAAGCGCGCTTCGATCTCCGGCTTGAAGTAGCCGTCGGCCTGCGCCTTTTCGACGATCGCGCCGATCAGCTCGTAGGCCTCGCGGATCGTGCCGATGTGCGTGTCGCCGAACGAGTTCGCCGCGCGCGTCACCTCGACGATGATCACCTTCATCAGGTCGGGGTCGTGGCTGTAGCTGTCGATGATGAACGACGCGATCGCCCCTAGCTTCTCGCGCACCGGGAGCGGTTTGGCGTCGACGTCGCGGATCAACTGCAGCATCACCTCCCAGCGCTCGAGGAACAGCGTGTCGAGGACCTCGTCCTTGGACGCGAAGTAGTGGTAGACGAGCCCGTATGCGACGCCCGCCTCGTCGGCGATGTCCGACACGCGGCAGGCGTGAAAGCCCTGGCGCGCGAACACGCGCACGGCCGCGTCGAGGATCAGCCGGCGCTTGTCCGGCGACTTCGCGCCGCCTGCGGGCGGCCCTTCGCCGCCACCGCCTTGGGACCCGGTCGCCGCCCCTGGCGCTCGTGCCCTGCTGGCGCTCATACCCGCACCTCCTGCGGCCAGCGGTAGGCGTCTGCGCGGCGGTTGGCCAGCGCCGGCAGCTGCGCGCGTATCTCGGCCAGGCGCTCGAGGTCGAGCTCGGCGACGATGTGCCCCTCGGCGTCGGGCGCCTGCGCGAGCACGATCCCCCACGGGTCGACGATCATCGAGCGTCCTCCCGAGCGATTGCCGCCGGGGTGGGCGCCGATCTGGTTGGCGGCGATCACGAAGGCCTGGTTCTCGATCGCGCGTGCGCGGATGAGCGTCTCCCAGTGGTCGCGCGTGGTAGCCAGGGTGAAAGCTGCGGGCAGCGGGAACGCGCGCGCGCCGCGCACGGCGAGGATGCGGTAGAGCTCGGGAAAGCGCAGGTCGTAGCAGATCGACAGGCCCAGCTGCAGCCCGCCGGCCGTCTCTGAGAGGACGACCTCCTCGCCGGGATCCTCGAGGTCGGACTCGCGGTAGGAGCGGCCGGCGACTTCGACATCGAACATGTGCAGCTTGCGGTAGACCGCCTTCAGCTCGCCGTCGGGGCCGACGTGCACGCAGGTGTTGGCGAGCTTCTCGCGGCCCGGCACCAGCTCGACGATCGAACCCGCGACCAGCTCCACGCCGAGCTCGCGCGCGATCGCCCGCGCCCACTCGATCGCCGGGCCGTCGAGCGCCTGCGCCGCGGCGCGCAGCTGCTCGTCGGAGCCCATCGCCGTCCACTTCTCGGGGAGTACGATCACGCTTGCGCCGTCTGCGGCGGCTGCGCGCGTGAGGCGATCGGCGACGGTCAGGTTCGCCGCCGGGTCGGCGGTGGAGTTGAGCTGTACTGCGGCAACCCTCAAGAGCGCATCGCCTCCCGCGAGCCGGCTCCCCCGCGCCCGGCAGGCATTACGGACACCGAATAGATTGACTGGTCAGTCAACACGCCCCAGCATAACGGCCGTCGCGGCCACGGCCACCTCCGGTGCCGGGGCGCCACCGTCGCGCCCGCGCCTCGTGCGCGGCGGGCGCCCGCTGAAGCGCTGGCGCTACGTCGGCGTGTTCAGCGAGCAGCTGATGGCGTGCGCCGCGATCGTGCAGGTCGGGCCGGCGCGCCAGTCCTTCTGGGCGCTGTATCTGCGTGCGGAGGACCAGCTGCGCGAGCGCACGCGCCTGCTCGGGCGCCGCAGCACCCTGCGGCTGGACGCGGGGACGGCGGACGGCGGCGGCGATCGCGATGGTCCCCGCGCCGGGCGCCTGCGCATCTGCGACGCGGGCGTGGAGCTCGACCTGAGCCTCGCCGAGGAACGGGGGTTCGCGGCTCGCTGCCCGCACGGCTCTCAGGAGGTTTGGACGCGCAAGCAGGCCGGCATCGCCGCCGGCGGAACGCTGGCGCTCGACGGCGCCGCGCCGAGGCAGGTGCGCGCGCGAGCGGTGATCGACGACACGGCCGGCTATCACGCGCGACACACCGAGTGGTGGTGGACGGCGGGCGTCGGCCAGAGCGCCGACGGCCGCGCGCTGGCGTGGAACCTCGTCAGCGGCGTCAACGACCCGCCCAGCGGCTCCGAGCGCGCGGTGTGGATCGACGGGGAGCCGCACGAGACGCCTGCGGTCCAGTTCACCGAGGACCTCCGGCGCATCGACTGCGTGGATGGCTCGACGCTGCGCTTCCA
>JAXDGQ010000195.1:0-9353 GCA_034664965.1 Solirubrobacteraceae bacterium
ACGTGTTACTCACCCGTTCGCGGCTCTGCCCCAGGGCAAGCCCTGGTTCGTCGCTCCACTTGCATGTGTTAAGCACGCCGCCAGCGTTCGTCCTGAGCCAGGATCAAACTCTCCGTGAAGAACTTCACGAAAAGCTGTCATGGAACTGCACGAGACCTATACACCGTGGTCTCGAACCATGACGGGGTACTGCTCTACTTGACTCTTTGCCGTCACGCGGGTTGCGTGTGAAACGCTCCCGCTGACGGGTCGAACCTGGACGCACACCACGATCGAAATCGATCGTAGATGCGCATGCTGTTGAGTTTTCAAAGACCGTCAAGCCTCTCGAAAGGTGCTTCCTTCTGAGGAGACCTACTCACCCGGCGTCCAAGGACGCGCTGCGGGCGAACGACCGAGTATAGCGCTAACCCGCACGCAGGCGACGAAAGCGGCGCTTGCCGACCTTCAGCACCTGCCCGTCGGCGCGCTCGCCGGGCACATCGTATTCGCCGCGCTTCAGCGGCGCCTCGCCGAGGGTCACGCCGCCCTCGTCGATCATTCGCCGCGCCTGCGAGCTGGACATGCCGAACTCCGCCGCCATCAGCCCCGGCAGGTGCACCGAGCCGCCATCGCGTGCGAAGCTGGCCTCGGCGATCTCCTCGGGTGTGGCGTGCTCGACGAACACCCGCTCGAAGTGGCGCCCCGCGGCCTCGGCCTCCTGCGCCGAGTACAGCCACTGAACGAGCTCGCGCGCGAGCGCGACCTTGGCGTCCCTGGCCGAGCTCCCGCTCGGCGCCGGCGCCGGCGCGACGCCGGCGAGCGGAGCCTCGCCGCCCGCCAGCAACAGCCGGCGGTACTCGCCGATCGCCTCGTCGGGAATCGACATGGTCTTGCCGTAGATCTCCTGCGGTGCGTCTGTGATGCCGATCTGGTTGCCCAGCGACTTGGACATCTTGCGGTGGCCGTCGATGCCCACCAGCAGCGGCATCGTCAGGATCGCTTGCTCGGGCCTGCCATAGGAGCGTTGGATGTCGCGCCCCAGCAGGAGGTTGAACTTCTGGTCGGTCCCCCCCAGCTCCACGTCGGCGTCGATCGCCACCGAGTCATAGGCCTGCAGCAGCGGGTACAGCAGCTCCAGCAGCGAGATCGGCTCGTTGGCCGACCAGCGTTTGGCGAAGTCGTCGCGCTCGAGCAGCTGCGCGGCGGTGGTCGTGCGCACGAGCCCCAGCAGATCGGCCATCGGCATGTCCAGCCACTCGGCGTTGCGCCTGAGCTCCAGCCGCTCGGGGTCGCCATCGAGGATCTTCAGCGCCTGCTCCTGGAAGGTCGCTGCGTTCTGCTCGATCTGCTCGGGCGAGAGCATCGGGCGCAGCTCCGAGCGACCCGAGGGGTCGCCGACGCGCGCCGTGTAGTCGCCGATGATCAGCACCACCTTGTGGCCGGCCTGCTGGAACTCCGCCAGCTTGCGCAGGACGACCGCGTGACCGAGGTGGATGTCCGGCGCGGTCGGATCGATGCCCAGCTTCACGCGCAGCGGCCGGCCCTGCGCGCGCGCCGCCGCGAGCTTGCCCTCGAGCGCGCCGCCGGGCAGGCTGTCAACGGCGTTGCGCGCCAGCCAGGCAGCCAGCCGTGCAGGGTCCTCGGCGGCCGCATAGGAGGCGTCGGGCATCGCCGCCAATGCTAGACTCTCGCCGGCGCGAGGGATCTTCAGCGCCGTGCAGGTTCGCGGCTCGCGCCGCCCGACATCCGCCTCCCGGCGCCTCCGGGTCCCCGCCCCGAATCGCCGATGAGCGTTGAGGTTCGCCCTGACATAACAGCCGCCCCGGACCCTGCGTCAGGGGATCGCTCGGCTGGCAGCAGGCCGCGCCTGAAGCGACTGCGCTTCGTCGCCATCCTGCTCGCGGTACTCGTGCTCGGCTTCGTATCGTTCGTCTTCGGCATCTTCATCTCGGTCGCGTCCGACCTGCCGTCGCTGGCGAAGTTCTCCCAGCTCAAGGACGCCCGCAGCTCGGTCCTGCTCGACGACCTCGGCCACCCGCTCGGCATCGTCAGCCAGCAGAACCGCGTGAACGTCACACCCGATCAGATCCCGCCGATCGTCAAGGAGGCGGTGATCTCGATCGAGGACAAGCGCTTTCTGAGCAACGGTGGCGTCGACATCAGGGGAATCGCGCGGGCGGTTCTCCAGGACGTCGCCCACAAAGGCTCCGTGCAGGGAGCCTCGACGATCGAGCAGCAGTTCATCAAGAACGCCCTGCAGGCCCAGTCGCACAGGACCATCTTCGAGAAGCTCCGCGAGGTGGCGCTGGCCTTCCAGCTCTCGCACAAGTGGTCCAAGGAAAAGATCATCACGGCCTACCTCAACACGATCTACTTCGGCAACGGCGCCTACGGCATCGAGGCGGCGGCGCAGACTTACTTCGGCCACGACGTCAACCACCTCGGCTGCGGCGAGCCGACGCGCGAGCTGTGCGTGCAGCAGCTGCAGCCCTGGGAGGCCGCGCTGCTCGCGGGGATCATCCAGTCGCCGACCGCCGATGACCCCTCCGCGCATCCCGTCGCTGCCCGCGCGCGCCGCGACACGGTGCTGCGCCAGATGCTCGCGCAGGGGTACCTGACACGAAGGGTCTACGAACAGAGCGTCGGCCAGGCGCTGCCCGCGTCAAAGGACGTGCAGACACCGACCGAGCAGACGATCGAAGGCATCGACGCCGGCTACTTCACCAGCTGGGTGCAGCAGCAGGTGATCGAACGCTACGGCGCCGCGCGCGCGTTCAACGGCGGCCTGCGCATCAAGACGACGCTGGACATCGAACTGCAGCGCTCGGCCGAACAGGCGGTCAACGCCTACCTCGCCTACCCCGGCGGCCCGACGGCATCGCTCGTGGCGATCGAAAACTCCACGGGCGAGGTGCGCGCGATGGTCGGCGGACGCAGCTACAGCAAGACCCCCTTCAACCTCGCCATCAACGGCCAGCGCCAGCCGGGATCGGCCTTCAAGGCGTTCGACCTCGCCGCCGCGCTGCAGGCCGGAATCTCGCCGGAATCCTCGTGGACGTCCAAGCAGAAGACGTTCATCGTCCCCAACACCCACGGCCAGGAAAAGTTCGTCGTCCACAACGACGAAGGCAACTACACCGGGGCGAACACGCTGACCGGCGCCACGGCCTACTCGGACAACTCGATCTACGCCGAAGTCGGTCTCAAGGTCGGCACCCGCCGGATCGCCCGGCTGGCCCACAGGATGGGCATCACCACGCCTCTGTCGACCAACCCCGCGATGACGATCGGCGGGCTCACGGTCGGCGTCACGCCGCTGGACATGGCCCACGCCTACGAGACCCTCGCCCACGGCGGGCGGCGCGTGAGCGGCACGCTCGCCGCCGCCGACGGCGCGCCCGTGGCGATCCAGGAAGTCGACGCCGGCTCGCACACGCTGCCCAACGGCAACCACCACGACGTAAACCAGGTCAAGACCACGGCCGTGCTGCCCTCGAGCGTCGCCGCGACGGAGACGTCGATGCTCGAAACCGTGCTGCAGTACGGCACCGGGCGCGCAGCCGCGATCGGCCAGTTCGCGGCCGGCAAGACCGGCACCACCTCCAACTACGGCGACGCCTGGTTCGTCGGCTGGAGCCGCAAGTACACCGTCGCCGTGTGGGTCGGGTATCCCGACAGCCTCGTGCCGATGACCACCGCGTTCAATGGCGGACCGGTGCTCGGCGGCACCTACCCGGCGCTGATCTGGCACGACTTCATGACCTCCGCGCTGACGATCGACAAGGCCCGCGCCGAAAGCGCCGCGGCCGGCAAGTCGAAGTCCGGCGAAGCCGGCGAAGGCCCGGCGGCGAGCACCCCCGAAGTCTCCGCGTCCCCGTCGACCCCCAGCTCCAACTCGACGGCGGGCGGTGGCGGCTCGAACGGGCGAAGCGGTAAATCCTCGGGGCCGAGCACCCCCAGCGAATCCGCCGCGGGCAACAGCGGGGCGGGCAACGCGGCACCCGAACGGACGCCCGCGCCGGCCGCCCCCGAAGCGACCCCGGCGCCGAGCCCCGCCACCCCGCCGTCCTCATCCCCGCCGCCCTCCTCGCCGACCGGCGGCGTCAGCCCCGCCGGCTAGCGCGCCTCCACGGCGCTCGCGCGCGGCCTGCTCGGCTCGCTGGATCGGCGCGACGCTAGCTCGGTCGCGGCCGCGAGACGTGGCGGTTTCCGCTCGCGCAGAAGCGCCAGCGCAGCTCGAGGGCGCGGGTGATGCCGATGCGCGTGCCGACCGAGACGACCGGCTCGCGCCAGATCCCCGCACGCGCCCCGATGCGCACCGGGCCACGCGACAGCGATGTGCCGTTCTCGTCGAGTGAGATGCCGAGCGCCTGCGTGAGCTTGCCCGGCCCCGAGCAGAGGTCCCCGTCGCGCGCCGGGCGCGCGCCCACAGAGCCGCGCCGCGCGCGCATCCGCTCGACCCCCGTGAGCGGCTCCAGCGCGCGGATCAGCACCGCCGCGCCGACCCCGTCGGGCTCGCACACCGCGTTGAGCATGGCGTGGATGCCGTAGGAGCGGTAGACGTAGGCGATGCCCGGCGGGCCGAACAGCACCTGCGTGCGCGGCGTCAGCCCCGCGTAGGCGTGGCTCGCCGGCTCACTCTCGTGGTAGGCCTCCGTCTCGACGATCACACCCGACGCATCGCCGTGCATGACCACACAGCCGATCAGCTCGGGCGCGACCTCCAGCACCGGGCGGTCGTAGAAGGATCGTGGCAGCGTCCTCATCGAAGCTCCGTCGCGAGGCCCCAGGCGCCGGCGGGCCGGAACCGCGCAAGGCTCAGGCCGAGGCGTCCCCGGCCAGCGCGGCGCGCGCCGCGGCGAGCTGCTCGCGCAGGCGGGCGGATGACGTCCCGCCCTCTGAGAGCTTGGACTCGAGCCACGACGACTGCTCGAGCACCTCGTGGAACTGCTCGGCGTGCGCCGCGAGCGTCTCGCTGTGCGCCGCCAGCTCCTGATCGCTGAGCTGCGACAGCGTCCTGTCGCTGTCGAGCGCCGCGCGCACGAGGCCGGCCACGACGCCGTGTGCCTCGCGAAAGGGCACGCCTAGGCGCACGAGCAGATCGGCCACGTCGGTCGCCGCGATCAGCTCGTCCGAGGCCGCCTCGCGCAGGCGCTCCCGAACGAAGCGAACGCCGCCGACCATCCCGGTGGCCGCCGCGAGCGTCAGCTCGAGCGTGTCGACGGCGTCGAACAGGTGCTCCTTGTCCTCCTGCAGATCCTTGTTGTACGTCAGCGGCAACGCGTGCATCACGCCGTGAAACGCCGCCAGGTGGCCGACCACGCGCGGCGCCTTCGCGCGCAGCAGCTCGGCGGCGTCGGGGTTCTTCTTCTGCGGCATGATCGACGAGCCCGCGCTCCACGCGTCCGGGAGCTCGCAGAAGCCGAACTCGGCACTGGACCACAGGACCAGCTCGGCGCCGAGGCGGGACAGGTGCGTCGAGCAGGTCGCCGCGGCGCCGAGGTAGTCGAGGACGAAGTCGCGACCGGAGACCGCGTCGACCGAGTTCGCCGAGACCGCGGCGAAGCCGAGCTCGTCGGCGACCATCCGCCGGTCGGTATCGAAGTTCACGCCCGCCAGCGCGCCGGAGCCGAGCGGCATCGAGCCCGCCTGTGCCTCGGCGAAGGCGAAGCGCTGACGGTCGCGCTCGAGCATCCAGAAGTAGGCGAGCAGGTGGTGGCCGAGGTACACCGGCTGGGCGCGCTGCAGGTGCGTGTAGCCGGGCATCGGCCAGTCGGCGTGCTCCTCGGCGCGCGCGACCAGCGCCGCCATCAGCGCTGTGATCGCCTCGCGCGCCTGCGCGCAGCGCCCGCGTGCGTACATCATCAGATCGGTGACCACCTGGTCGTTGCGCGAGCGCGCCGTGTGCAGGCGTCCGGCCACCGGCCCTGCGATCTCCGTCAGGCGCCGCTCGATCGCCATGTGGATGTCTTCGTCGTCGGGCGCGAAGGCGAAGCTGTCCTCGCGCAGCTCGCGTTCCACCGCGTCCAGGCCGGCCAGCAGCGCGTCGCGGTCGGCGTCGGCGATGATCGCGCGCGCAGCGAGCATGCGCGCGTGCGCTCGTGACTGCGCGACGTCCTGCGGCCACAGCCGGCGATCGAACTCGATCGAGCTGTTCAGGCGGTGGAAGTCGGGGTGCTGGGGCTCGTGCAAGCGCGACACGGCGACCAGTGTACGGCCGGCGCCGACGCGCGCCCCTTCACGCCGCGACCGCCTCGCCGCCCGAGCGTGCGGGCCTGGAGGCGACCACGCGTGCGCCTGCGTCGGGCGCGAAGGAGACAGAGCTGCGCATCGCCCCCTCCGAGTCCGCATCGGCTGGGCGCAGCTCCAGCTCGCCGAGCACCGCTGCGATCACGCGCTTCATCTCCAGCTGCGCGAATGACGCCGCGACGCAGCGGCGCGGGCCGCCGCCGAAGGGGATCCAGGTGTACGTACCAGGGGCGTCCTTCAGGAAGCGCTCCGGGGAGAAGCTGAGGGGGTCGGGGTAGATGTCCGCGCGGCGGTGCATCAGGTGCACGCACGGCGCGACGATCGTGTCCGGCGCCAGCGTGTAGCCGCCGATCTGCATAGCCTCGACCAGTCGGCGCATCACCAGCGGCACGGCCGGGCACAGGCGCAGGGTCTCCTTGACGACCGCGTCCAGGTACTCCTCCCGGCCGCCCAGCAGCTCCTCGCGCAGGCGCGCGAGCTTGTCCGGGTGGCGCAGCAGGCGCTCGAACACCCATGCCAGCGAGGTCGCCGTCGGACCGTCGGAGAGCATCGTGATGAGTTCGTCGCGCATCTTCTCCTCGCTCGCCGGCGCGCCGCTCTCGATGTGCGAGCGCTCGAGCATCCAGAAGATGTCCTCGCCGTCCGCTGGCGGCGTGCGCGCGCGGCGCGCGCGCACCTCCTCGAGCACGACCGACTCGACCTGTCCCATCGCCTCGCGAAAACGGCCGGAGGCGCTGATCGAGCGCGAGCCGAAGGCCGCCAGCAGTGCCAGCCGGCGCGGCTTGTTGATCCAGTTGGTCATGTCCATCAGGCGTTCGCGCAGCGTCGCCGCACGCCGCTGATCGATGCCGGCGAATACCGAGCGCACGACGACCTCCAGGCTGATCGCCTGCATCCGCGGCCACAGCTCGAAGGGCTCGCCGATTGGCCACCGCGCGATCTGCTCGCGCGCCACCTCGTCCATCATCGCTGCGTAGTCGCCCATGCGCCGGGCGTGAAACGACGCCAGCAAGCGCCTGCGGTCGCCCATGTGCTGCGGCTCGTCCAGCAGCATCACCGAGCGCGGCCCCAGCAACGGGCCGAGCAGCGGGTTGGCTTCGCCGGCGCCAGCGCGCAGCAGGTTGGTGTCGGTCGTGAAGACCTGCTTGACATGCTGCGGATTGGACAGCAGCACCCACGGGCGCTTGCGCACGCGCAGCGTGAAGAGCTCGCCGTAGCGCGCGGAGCAGCGGTCCATCAGGTCGAGCGGACGCAGCGCCCAGATCGCCGCCTGCACGAAGCTCGGCAGCGGCGGGCCGGCCGGCAGTCGGCAGCTGCGCGCCGCCGCCGCTTGCGCGGCGGGCCCGCCCGTCGCCGCCACCGCCGCGGCGATTTCGCCTGTTTTGTCTCCTGCTCGGGCGCTCGATGCCATGCTTCGCTCCTTCAGGATCGCCGCTGCGCCTGGCCGAAGCGCCGAGATCGCAGGCGGCGTGGGGATTTCCGCGCATCGCCGCACTCTTGGCGCCGTTCGGCTCTTTCGATAATCGCGCATCGGCGCGGGGCCGTCGCTCAGCGCCCGAGCGTCGCCCGAAGCGCCTGGCACACGCGCGCGACCTGGCCCTCGTCCATCTGGGGGAAGAACGGCAGCGCGAGCGAGCGCGCGGCGACGTCCTCGCAGACCGGAAATTCTCCGGCGCGGTGGCCGAAGCGCTCGCGGTAGAAGCTCATCAGGTGGATCGCCGGCAGGTACGGCTTGCTCTGGACGCCCGACGCGGCGAGCGCGCGCACGGTCTCGTCGCGATCGACGCCGCCCGGCAGCTGCACGACGAACACAAACCAGCCGCGCACATCCCCCCCGGAGTCCGCGCATGGCAGCTGCAAGCCCTCGACATCGCCCAGCGCCTGGCGGTAGCGCTCGGCCACCGCACCGCGCGCGGCCAGCGACTCGTCCATTCGCCGCAGCTGCGCGACCCCGATCGCGCAAGCGATATCCGAAAGGCGATAGTTGTAGCCGAGGCGATCGTGATCGAGCCAGCCCATGTCCGGGGCGCGGCCCTGGTTTCGCTCGGAGTCGATGCGCGCCTTGGCCGCCGCCTCGCCGACGGTCACCATTCCCCCCTCGCCGGTGGTCAGCTGCTTGTTGGCGTAGAAGCCGAACACCGCCGGATGCCCGCGCGCGCCGACCTGGCGACCGTCGCCGTGGCGCGCGCCGAGCGCCTCGCACGCGTCTTCGACGATCGCCAGCCCGCGCTCGGCCGCGATCAGCTCGAACGCCGGCATGTCGGCCGGGTAGCCGAAGATGTGGACGGGCAGCAGTGCGCGCGTGCGCTCGGTGACGGCGGCCGCGGCCGCCTGCGGGTCGAGGTTGTGCGTGCGGGCGTCGATGTCGGCGAACACCGGGCGCGCGCGCTCGTACAGCGCGGCGTTGGCCGAGGCGACGAACGAGAACGGGCTCGTGATCACCTCGTCGCCGTCCTGCACGCCGGCAGCGCGCAGCGCCAGGTGCAGGCCGGCCGTGCCGCTGGACACGGCGCTGGCGAACGGCGCGCCCAGGCGCGCGGCGAAGGCCTGCTCGAACTCCGCCACGCGCGGCCCCAGCGAGAGCTGGCCGGAGCGCAGCACCTCGATCACCGCGCGCTCCTCCTCCTCGCCCAGCACCGGCCGGGCGAGCGGGATCGCCTGAAGCGCCACTACGCCCTGCCGGACGAGCCGGCGGGCGGCTGGCCGATCCTCGATCGGTCGCCCTGCTCGCCGTCGCGCGCCGCCGCAGGCTCGCGGCCGGGCTGCATGCCGTACTCCAGCGAATCCACCAGCGCGTCCCAGGAGGCCGCGATCACGTTCTCCGAGACGCCGATCGTGCCCCACACGTCGTGGCCGTCGGAGGCGTCGATCAGGACGCGCGTGACCGCCCCGGTGCCCTTCGTCTCGTCGAGGATTCGCACCTTGAAGTTGACCAGCTCGATGTCGCGCAGGTGCGGGTGCAGCTCGCCGATCGCGTCGCGAAGCGCGGCGTCGAGCGCGTGCACCGGGCCGTTGCCCTCGGCCGTGCGCACGTAGCGCTCGCCGCCGAGCCAGATCTTGATCGTCGCCTCGGTGGCGACCTTGCCGTCGGCGCGCTTCTCCACCAGCACTCGCCAGGACTC
>JAXDGQ010000196.1:0-9430 GCA_034664965.1 Solirubrobacteraceae bacterium
CCCCACAGCAGCGCGTAGAAGGAGTCGTATGTCGGGTACGTGGGGAATGCGAAGTACCCGATCAGCGCGCCGACGCACATCGCCGCGAAGGCGATCTTCGCCCAGGTGGCTCCCCGCATCGCGCGAAGCGGCCCTAGCCGGATCGAGCCCGGGCCAAACCGGGTGAGCGTCGCGCTTTCCATCGAGAGTCGGCAGGCTGGCGCCGGCTTCGGCGCCGCCCGCACGCCCAGCGCCGAGATCGCGGCGTGCGCTTTGGGATACTGCCGGAAGCCAAGTCTAGGCAATCGTCGCCGATGAAGCTCATCATCCAGATCCCCTGCTTGAGCAGAAGGGGGGCAGGCCCCCCTCCTGACCTCCCCCCGGTGGCGAGACCCGCGTTCAGGCACCAATTCGAATGAAGCTCATCATCCAGATCCCCTGCTTCAACGAGGCAGACCAGCTGCCGCAGACGCTCGCGGATCTCCCGCGCGAGGTCGAGGGCTTCGATGTCGTCGAGCGCTTGATCATCGACGACGGCTCGACCGACGACACCGTCGAGGTCGCCCGTGCGCACGGCGTCGAGCATCTCGTGCGCCTGACCAACAACAAGGGCCTGGCGACCGGCTTTCAGGCCGGCATCGACACTGCGCTGAAGCTCGGCGCCGACGTGATCGTCAACACCGACGCCGACAACCAGTATTACGGCCCCGACATCGCGCGACTGGTGCGCCCGATCCTCGAGGGCCGCGCCGACATGGTCGTCGGCGATCGCGAGGTGACCGGCGTCGAGCACTTCTCGCCGCTGAAGAAGACGCTCCAGCGACTCGGCTCGTGGGTCGTCCGCCAGGCATCCTCGACCTCGGTTCCCGACACGACGTCGGGCTTTCGCGCCTACAACCGCGAGGCGGCGATCCAGATGCTCGTGGTCTCCAAGTTCACCTACACGCTGGAGACGATCATCCAGGCGGGCAAGCTGCTCGTGGCGATCGACCACGTCCCGATCCGCACCAATCCCAAGACGCGCGAGTCGCGGCTGTTCCCCTCGATGGGGGCCTACGTCCGCCGCAACGCGGTGTCGATCTTTCGCATCTACGCCCAGTACGAGCCGCTGCGCGTGTTCTGGAGCCTGGCGACCCTGATCGGCCTGGCCTCGATCGGCGTATGGGTGCGTTTCACGGTCGCCTACATCGAAGGCAACGGCAAGGGCCACGTTCAGTCGCTGATCCTCGGCGCTGTGCTGTTCATCGCCGCCGTCGTGCTGTTCGCGCTTGGTGTGATCGGCGACCTGCTGGCCGCGCAGCGCGTGATGACGCAGAAGACCTTCGAGCGCGTGCGCCGCATCGAGCTGGCGCTCGGAATCGCGCCGTCGCACTACGAAGCCGGGCGGCAGCAGCCAGACGTGAAGGAGCCCGCCGGGCCGCCGGACGGGCCACCCGCCGACGGGCCCGAGCGCCAGGAGGCGGTGCGCCTGTGAGTGGAGTGACCGTCTCAGACGAAGGCGTCGTCACCGGCAACACCTACGACAAGTACGGCTCGACCAACCCCGTCGTTCGCCGGCTGATGGCCTCCTTCGAGCGGACGCTGGACGAGCTGATGGAGCGCGCCGGCCCACGCTCGCTGCTCGACGTCGGCTGCGGCGAGGGCGTGCTCGCGCAACGTTGGGCACAGAGCATGCCCGCAACGCGCGTGGTCGGAATCGATCTGGAGGAGGAGTCGATCCAGGCGGGCTGGTCACAGAACCAGGCGCCGAACCTCGAATACCGCACGATGCCCGCCGAGGATCTGCCGTTCGCGGCCGACGAGTTCGACCTGGCGACGGCGATCGAGGTGCTCGAGCACGTTCCCGACCCCGAGCACACCGTGGCCGAGATGGCCCGTTGCGCCGAGCGCCACCTGCTCGTCTCCGTGCCGCGCGAGCCGCTATGGCGCATGCTGAACATGGCTCGCGGCGCCTACCTCGGCCAGCTCGGCAACACGCCCGGGCATCTCAACCACTGGTCCAAGCGCTCGTTCGTCCGCCTGCTCGCCGAGCACGGCGAGGTCATCGAGCTGCGCTCGCCGTTTCCGTGGACGATGCTGCTCGTGCGCCTGGAGATGGCCGCCGCGACTCCGTGAGCGCGCCCAAGGCCGAACGCCAGCAGCGCTCCTACGGCAGCGGCGCGCGCATCCTGTCGATCGGGATCGCCTCCACGGGGCTGCTGACGTTCGCCTACTTCTCGATCGCCAGCCACGTGCTCGGCGAACAGTCGGCCAAGCGGATCGACCTTCTGTGGTCGGTGATGTTCGTGATCATCTCGGTGATCTACAGGCCGATCGAACAGCTGCTCTCGCGCACGATCGCCGAACGCCGCGCACGCGGCCAGGTGCAGCACACCCTGCGCGTGCCGATGCTGATCCAGGCTGCCTTCGCGCTGAGTTTCCTGGCCATCGCGCTGGCGCTGCGCGGGGACCTCATCGACAACGTCTTCGAACACCAGGGCGCGCTGTACGACGTGCTCGTCGTGGGCACGCTCGCCTACGCCGCCAGCTACTTCGCCCGCGGCTGGCTGGCCGGACATCAGCGCTTCGGGCTGTTCGGCGGCCTCGTGCTGATGGAGTCTGTCTCGCGCATCAGCTTCGCGATCGCGGTGGCGATCGGGATCGCCAGCGGGCAGACGGCCGTCGCGCTCGGCATCGCCGCCGCGCCGTTCGTGTCGCTGGTCGTCGTGCCGGTCGCGTTCGCCCGGACGCGGGCTGAGCGCGAACGCGGAGCGGAGGAGCGCGGCGGTGGTCACGAGGGCGCGCTCGCCGCGGCGATCACCGTCGACGAGGCCGACGCGGCGCTCGCCGGCCCGGGCACGGAGGGCGTACAGGAGACGGCCGCTCACGACGTCCTCTCGCTGCGCCGCGGCGGCGGCTTCGCCGTTTGGGTGTCGGGAATCATGCTCTCCGAGCAGACGCTGCTGAACGCCGCGGTCCTCACCGTCGACGCGACGGCGACCCACCGCGCGCTGGCCGGGATCGTGTTCAACGTGCTGCTGATCGCGCGCGCTCCGCTGCAGCTGTTTCAGGCGATTCAGACCTCGCTGCTGCCGCATCTCACGGGCCTGGAGGCGACCGCCGGACACGAGGCCTTCGCGCGCGCCATCCGCACGACCGTGCTGGCGATCCTCGCGTTCGCCTTCGTCGTCTCGCTCGCCCTGCTCGTCGTCGGCCCGTTCGCGATGCGCCACGTGTTCTTCGGCCAGCACTACGCCTACAAAGGCACTGGCCTCGCGCTGATCGGGATCGGCATGGGTTTGCATCTCTGCTCCGGGGCGCTCAACCAGGCGGCGCTGGCCCGCGACCGAGCGCGCGCGGCGGCCGGCTGCTGGCTGCTCGCCGCCGCGCTGTTCGTGGCCTGGATGCTGCTGCCGGCGATATCCGAACAGCTGCTGCGCGCGGAGGTCGGGTACGCCGGCGCGACAGCCGTGCTGGCGCTCGCGCTCACCGTCCTCTACCGCCAGGGCACGCGCCAGATCGAGGCGCGCGCGGCGGCCTAGCGTCAGCTCGCCTGGACGGCCTGGACGATCGCGCGGTAGGCCTCGGCGGGATCCCCAGCGCCGAAGATCGCCGATCCGGCCACGAACACGTTCGCGCCCGCCGAGCGACAGGCCGGCGCCGTGCTCGGCGCGATCCCGCCATCCACCTGCACCGCCGCGCGATCGTCGACGATCGCCCGCACCCGCGGGAGCTTGTCGAGCGAGTGCTCGATGAAGGCCTGACCGCCCCACCCGGGATTGACGGTCATGCACAGCGCCATGTCGATCGCTGTGCCAACCTCCGAGAGCGCGCCCACGGGCGTGCCCGGGTTGATCGCCACGCCCACGCACGCGCCGAGATCGCGCAGGATCCCGGCGGTGTAGGCGACGTGGGGCGTGGCCTCCGCGTGGAAGGTCACCGAGTCCGCCCCGGCCTTGACGAAGTCCTCGACGTGACGCTCGGGTCGCTCGATCATCAGGTGCACGTCGAGCACCGCCCCGGCCTCGCGTGCCTGCTCGGCAAGCCCCGCCACGACCAGTGGGCCCACGGTGATCGGCGGCACGAAATGACCGTCCATGACATCGACGTGAATCACCCGCGCCCCCGCCGCGAGCACCTCCCCCACCTGCTCGCGCAGCCGCCCGAAGTCCGCCGACAGGATCGAAGGCGCGACCCGCACGCCGCCGAGCAGCTCACGAGCGAGCTCGCTCATCGCGCAGATCCGGCGCCGCCATGCGCGTTCATATCGGCTGCAACATCGAGTCGCCGCAGTGATTGCACTTCATGATCGCGGTCGAGGACATACGCACGATCGTCGAGTGCTCGCCGCAGTTGGGGCACACCGACGTCAGCTCGAAACGGTGCAGGCAGTACACGCAGCGATAGCGCCCGGGCAGGTTCGTCGCGCGCAGCCACGGCTCACCGCAGTTGGGGCACAGCGGACCGAGATCGACGGTGGCCTTGGCCGCTGCCTTGTGCTCGCCCTCCACGCCTCAGCTCCGGCGCAGCCGAGCGATGAAAAAGCCAGCCGTGCGATCGCGATGGGGAAGCGTCAGCACGGCTCCCGCCGCCGGCGAGCGTTCAGAAGGGTCCGGGAGCGACCGCCCCAACGCGAAGGCGGGCAGCTCCGAGGCGAGATCGTCGAGGCTGAAATCGTCGTGGGAATCCAGGAAGTTCGACACAGCGTGCTCGTTCTCAGTAGGAGAGATCGTGCACGTAGAGTAGACAAGCACGCCCCCCGGACGGAGAGCATTCGCTGCGGCTGCGAGGATCTCCGCCTGCGTCTGAGCCATCTCGGCGACGGCGGCCGGCGTGACCCGCCAGCGCAGGTCCGCACGAGCCTGCAGCGTTCCCAAGCCGGAGCACGGCGGATCGACGAGCACCCGGTCGAAGGGTCCATCGCGTCTGTTCTCGGCCGCCTCGCCGATCTCCACGCGCACGTTGCCGGCGCGCAGGCGCGCGGCGGTGCGCGTCAGCTCGCCGGCACGGCGGCGGTTGCGCTCGACCGCCAGAACCTCGCCGCCGCCCTCCATCAGCGCCGCGAGGTGGGTCGTCTTGCCCCCCGGCGCCGCGCACAGGTCGAGCACCCGCTCGCCGCTACTGGGCGCGAGCGCGCGCGCCACGTGCATCGCGGCGCGCGACTGCGCGTGAAAGGCGCCCTCCTTCCACAGCGGCGAGGCGTGCACGTCGAGCGGACCGTCGAGCACGACGGCCTCGGGCAGCAGGGGGTCCGGATGCGTCGGAACGGCTGCGGCGTGCAGGTCGGAGGCGAGCGTCGCGGTGTCGGTCACCAGCGTGTTCGTGCGCAGCGCCAGCTCGCCGGGCTCGTTGTCGTAGCCCATCAGCGCACGCGCGTCATCCGCGCCGAGCCGCTGCCACCACAGACGGGCGATCCACTCCGGATGCGAATGCTTCACGGCGGCCTGCTCCGGTGTCGCGTCGCCGAGCGAGCCGAGCAGCGTCTGCGGGCCCTCGCGCGCGGCACGCCGCAGCACGGCATTGACCAGGCCATGGCCGCCGCGCCCCTGCGTCTTGGCCAGCTCGACGGCGTCGGCGACGACGGCGCGGTCAGGCGATCCGGACAGGTAGAGCAGCTCGTAGAGGCCGAGACGCAGCGCAGCGAGCACCGGCGGATCCAGGCGTTGCGGCGGGCGCTCGGCGAGCTGCCCGATCAGATGATCGAGCGTTCCCTTCCGCTGCACCGCGCCGTAGGCCAGGCGCATCGCCAGGGCCCGGTCGCGACGGTCAAGACCTGCGGCCTCGGCCTGCAACGCGAGGTCGGCATACGCGCCGCGCTCGAACACCCGCCGCAGCACGGCAAACGCGCAGCGACGCGCAGGCGCGATCGCGGTGTTCGGCGTGCTCGACACGACGCCCATCATGTCTATCCCGCGCGGCTGGCCCGCGCCGGCGCGATCGCATCGGCCAGATCGGCGACCAGTCGCGTGGCCTCGTGCTCTTGCAGCGTGGCGATCGTGACACGGATCGCGGGTGGGCCGGCGGCGAGGCGAAAGGGCGCTCCCGGGGCCACCACCCAGCCGCGCTGCAACAGCGCTCCGACCACGCCGGTCTCGTCCTCGACGGGTATCCACACATTCAGGCCGGACGGTCCGGTGGCGTCGATCCCGCGCTCGGCGAGGGCGCGCAGGAAGTGCCCGCGTCGCAAGGCGTAGGTCGTGCGTGCGTGCTCGATGCGCGCGAGAACGTCGGGGTCGCGCCACATGCCGAGTACCAGGCGCTGGAGGATGTGGCTCACCCAGCCGGGGCCGCACTGCTGGCGCCCTTGCACGCGCGCGAGTGTCTGTGCGTCGCCGGCGAGCACCGCCAGGCGCAGGTCAGGGCCGAGCGCCTTGGCGACCGAGCGTGTCGCCGCCCAATGGCGCATGCCGGGGACGGTCGTGTGCAGCTCGCTGCCGGCGATCGGACCGAGGTGGTCGTCCTCGATCACGAGCGTGTGCGGCGCGCCGGCGAGCACCGAGCGCAGCTCTGCGGCGCGGCCCGCATCGAGCGCCGCGCCCGTCGGGTTCTGCCCGCGCGGCGTGAGGATCGCCGCGCGTGCACCGCGCCGCAGCGCCGCGCGAAGGTCCTCCGGGCGCACGCCGAGCTCGTCGATCGCCACCGGCTCCAGCACGAGGCCGCGCGCGCGAAGCAGGTCGAACAACGCCGCGTATCCGGGGTTCTCCACCGCGACGCGATCGCCCGAGCGCAGGTGCGCCTCGATCACCCGCTCGATCCCGTCAAGCGCGCCGCTGACGATGCAAAGCGAGTCACCGGGGATCGCATCGGCGCTCAGCTGTTCCCGCGCCAGCTCCGTCAGCTCGGGCACCGCCGCGGGCTCGCCGTACAGGCGCACGGGCAGCTCCGTGCGCGCCAGCGCCTGCGCGAGATCCGGCAGCAGCTGCGGGTCGGGGTTGCCCAGCGAGAGATTGCGCGCGCCCGGCGGCACCGGCAGGGCGGCCCGTGCAGCGCCGATCGGCGGTCGTTCACCGATGCGCGTCCCGCGGCGCGGCTCGGTCACGACGACGCCGCGGCGTCGAAGCTCGGCGATCGCCGCTGCGACGGTCACCGGGCTGAGGCCCACGTCGAGCGCCAGGCGCCGGACGGACGCGAGCCGCTGACCGGGGCCGAGCTCCCCGCGCGCGAGCGCCGCTTCGACGCCGTCCACGAGCTGCGCTGCGCTGTTCGCCGTGATCCGGTACTGTTTCAGCTCAGTCACTCGTCTGTACTATTACAGATCAGGAGCAGCGGTGTCACCTTCCCCGTCAACCGAGCCCGCCAGCGATCGGGTTCGCCTGCGCCGCAGGCGCGAACGCGGCAGCCACGAGCGCGCGGTGGTCGACGCGATCCTCGACGAGGCGTTGATCGCCCATCTGGGCATCGCCGACGAGCACGGCCAGCCCTTTGTGATCCCCACGCTGCACGCGCGCCGCGGCGACGTCGTCTACCTGCACGGCTCGACCGCGAGCCGTACGCTGCGCGCTCTGCGCTCGGGAGCGCCCGTCTGCCTGACGGTCTCGCTGCTCGACGGCCTCGTGCTCGCGCGTGCGGCAATGCACCACTCGGCCAACTATCGCTCGGTGATGCTGCTCGGTGAGGCGGTCCTGGTCAAGTCCCGCGCGGAGAAGCTGGCCGCGCTGGAGGCGATCGTCGAGCACATCGTCCCGGGCCGCTGGTCAGAAGCGCGCACGCCGACCGAGAACGAGCTCGAGGCCACATCGGTGCTCGCCCTGCCGATCGCGGAGGCCTCGGCGAAGATCCGCACGGGGCCACCGCTGGACGACGAGGAGGACTACGGGCTGCCGGTGTGGGCCGGCGTGATCCCGATCGTCAGCGAGGCACGCGAGCCGCAGCCCGATCCGCGCTTGGCGCGCGACACGCCCCCGCCGCCGTCGGCAACGGCCTACCGCCGCCCGGGCAGGCCGTGACCGCGTAGGTAGGCGCCGGCCTCCATCGATCGGCCCCCCGGCGGCTGCACCCTGCGCAGCTCCAACACACCGTCGCTGCAAATCAGCAGCAGGCGCCCGTCGCGCTCGCTCACGCCGAGCGCGGCGTCGCCGCCATCCGCCTCCGTGTCCGGCGCGAGCGTCGCCTCGTGCACACCGAGCGCCGTGCCGTCGGCGAGCTGCACGCGCGCTCCGATGTGCGGGCTCAGCGCGCGCACCACCCGCTCGAGCTCCCGCGCCGGGCGGGCCGGGTCGAGCAGGCGGTCCTCCGTGCCGAGCTTCTCGGCGTACGTCGCTCCCCCCTCTTCCTGCTCGACGAACTCCAGGTCGCCCTCTATCGCTTTTCGATCGAGCGCCTGCAGCAGCAGCTCGGCGCCGAGCTGCGCCAGGCGCGCCGCGAGCGAGCCATAGGTGTCGCGCGCGCCGATCGGCAGCGACCCGGCGAGGCAGACCGGCCCGCTGTCCAGGCCGGCGGTCAGGCGCATGATCGACACCCCGGTCTCGCGGTCACCGGCCATGATCGCGCGCTCGATCGGCGCGGCTCCGCGCCAGCGCGGCAGCAGCGAGGGGTGCACGTTGAGCAGCTCGTGCGCCGACAGCAGCGGCTCCTTGATCAGCGCGCCGAAGGCGCACACGACGACGGCCTCGGGCTCGGCCGCCGCGACTCGTGCGACCGTCTGCGCGTCGTTGACGCTGTCGGGTTGCTCGAGCGCCAGCCCGAGCGCCCTAGCGCGCTCGGCGACCGGCGGCGAGGCCAGCCGCCGCCCTCGTCCGCGCGGGCGATCGGGGCGGGTCAGGACGAGCGCGGGTCGATGCTCTGGCCGATCGGCGAGCCGCTGCAGGATCTCCGCGGCGAAGTCGTTCGTGCCGAGGAAGACCGTGCTCAAAGCGCCGGGCGGCCGGCCGCTAGGCCGCGCTCGCCGTCTCCTGCGCCTCGCGCATCTCGCGCATCGCTTCCTTGCGCGCCTCGCGAGAGATGCGATCGAGGATCAGGATGCCGTCGAGGTGGTCGATCTCGTGCTGAATCACACGCGCCGTCAGCCCCTCGGCCTCGACCTGCAGCTGCTCGCCGTGCTCGTCGCGCGCTCGCACGCGCACGCGCGCCGGGCGCTCGACCTCGACGTGCACGCCGGGCAGGCTCAGGCATCCCTCTTCGGCCGCCTCAGACTCATCGCTCGTCCACTCGATAACCGGGTTGACGAGCGCCGTCAGCGGGTCCTCGGGATAGGCGCGGTAGACGAGCACGCGATGCAGCACGCCCAGCTGCGTGGCCGCCAGCCCAACGCCGAGCGCATCGTGCATCAGCTCGCCCATCCGCTGCACCTCCAGCCGCAGCGCATCGTCGAAACGTTCCACAGGCAGAGCGCTCGCGCGCAGTACGGGGTCGCCGAGCTTGCGCACGTGCGCGAGCGCCGCGTCGCGGCGTTCGCGCGTCTCGGGATCGAGCTCGGCCGGCTCGGGCGCGTCCTGCTCGCGCTCGACCTCGACGTCGGCGTCCTCCGAGATCG
>JAXDGQ010000197.1:0-5166 GCA_034664965.1 Solirubrobacteraceae bacterium
ACGTAGAGCTCGTCGAAGCCGGCGTCCTGGTAGCGAGCGATCGCCTCGACGTGCGGCTCGAGGTCGGGGCCGCAGGGAATCTCTTCGGCGACCATCTGCTCGCTGACGAGCTGGCTGGCCTGTTCGAAGTGGACGGGCGTCGGCAGGATCTGCGCGAGCTCGCCGGGCAGCGGGTCGTTTGGCCAGAGCCTGTGAGCGGTGGCACGCGCTGTCTGCTCGTCAGGCGCCCAGCAGACCTTCGTGCCACCGGCGACGAGCTTGCCCTGGCCCCCTTCGGCGCGGAAGGACTCGACGGCCTCCTTGACCGGTGCGACGGTGCAGAACCCATCGCCGATGCGCGCTGCGAGCTTGGTCGACCTGGGGCCGAATCCAGAGATGATGATCGGCGGAGCGCTCTCGGGCAGGTCGTAGATGCGCGCTTTCTCCACCCGGTAGTGCCGCCCCCGATGACTCTGCATGCCACCCTGCCAGAGCTTGCGGATCACCTCCACTGCCTCCTCGAGCATCTCCAGTCGCTCACCGGCCGCCGGCCAGCGATCGCCGAGGATGTGCTCGTTGAGCGCCTCGCCGCTGCCGAGGCCGAGCACGAAGCGCCCTTCCAGCAGTAGCGCCGAGGTCGCGGCGGCCTGCGCGACGATCGCCGGATGGATGCGAACCGTCGGACACGTCACGGCGGTCGTCAGCTTCATGCGCGAGGTCGCATTGGCGATCGCGCCGATCACCGACCACACGAACGGACTGTGACCCTGCTCGTCGTTCCACGGGTGGAAGTGATCGGAGATCCACAGCCCGTCGAATCCCGCCTGCTCGGCCATGGTCGCCTGGCGCACCAGGGCGCCGGGGTCTGTCTCCTCGCTGGACAGGAAGTACCCGATCTTCATCTTGATTTCCTCGTGTTCGCGTCGCGTACTGCCATCGGGTCTGTCCCTACCCTCGTGCGCATCGCTCAACCCGCGCGCACGCGAGAGCTCACTGCTTGACAAGTCGTCGCGCCCACTTACACTCGGATCGGGGAGACAACAAACCGCTCGGCGACGCGCCGCGCGACTAATGGGGAGTCAGGGATGACAATGGGGAAAGCACGCTCGGCGGCGCCGCACTGGCCGCGCCGGGCCACGGCATCGACGCATGTTCGCCAGGTGACGCTCGTCGCGTTGCTCGCCGACGTTCTTTACCGCGTGGCGATCCGCTCGCGCGTGCGGCGCGCGATCGGCATCTAGCGCGTCACAGCGGACCGACCGGGCGACGGGCGCGGGCGCTTGCCTTCGCCCGCGGCGGTCTGCGCCATCCGCGCCGGGTGACAGGCGAGCACGCATGGCCAGTTCGAGGGCGCGATCGGGCGCTGCGAGCCGAGGTTGACAGCCATGCGAACATACGTTCGCATGATGGGTATTGGCCCCCACCGGCCGGTTCGCGAGCTGGAAGGCGCGATCGAGCGTCGCGAACTGGACATGGCGATCGGGATCGCCAAGGACATCGCGCGCGAGCGGCGACCGATCGGCCTGGAGCTGGCGCTGGGGCTGGTCGCGCTCGTCGCCGCCGAGGGCCCCGACTACGACCTCTGGGCGTGCCGCTGGCTGGCGCGCTGGCTTGGCGAGACGCCGGGCGCGACGATCGCCCTCGCGGCCGAGGTGGCAGCGACGCTCGCCGACCTGCCCGCCGAGCCGCAGGCCGTCGAGGCGATCCGCGAGGTCGTGCGCTGACGCGCACGTCGGGCGCCGGTGGAACGCGGGGGGCGAGCTGAAAGCCGTAGCTCAGGCCGCGAAGCGCTGCGCGGAGCGCATCCGCCGCTTGGCCGCCTCGGCGTCACGATCCTTCGGCGGAGCAGACGTGACGAGCCCGTCGAGCAGGCGCTCGGTCGCGAGCGCGATCTCCTCGACGGCGCGCTCGAAGACCTCTACGTTGGCCTGCGAGGGCTTGGCCGAGCCGCTGATCTTGCGCACGTACTGAAGCGCCGCCTCGTGAACCTCGCTCTCGCTCGCGGGGGGCTGGAAGTTGTGGAGGGTACGGATGTTTCTGCACATGCCCACAGAGTAGAGGCTCGTCAGCCGTGTGCGCTGTGACGGCCGCTCGCCCTCTTGCGGTCAGGCGCGCCGCCGAGCGGGACGAATCACCCCGGACGGATGCTGGCCATCGCGCGCTTCAGCGTGCCCGCGTTCTGCGGTCCGCGCAGCTCCGAGCGGATGTGCCCGGAGGCGTCGAGCACGAAGGTCGTCGGAAGTCCGGTCAGGCGGTATTCGTTGCCGACGGTACCTTCGGCGTCGCGCAGGACCGGAAAGGTCCATGCGTGACGGGCGACGAACGACCTGGCGCCCGACAGCGCGTCGCTCCAGTCGACCGCCACCAGCCGCCCGCGCCCGGCCGGACTGCGCGAGAAGCTCTCGAGCGCCTGCGCCTCCGTCGCGCACGGCCCGCACCAGCTCGCCCAGAAGGTGATCAGCGTCGCGCGCCCATGCGCCTCCGAGAGCAGCCGGTCCAGCGTGACGGGCGCCCCGGCCAGGTGTTCGCGCGGCAGCGCAGGCGCCCGGCGCCCGACTGGCCCGGAGTGATCGGCGGCCAGGCCGAAGACGATCAGCGCAACGAGCGCCGCTGCGATCGCCGTCGATATCAGCAACAGCCGGCGGCGCCCCATCGGTTCAGGAGATCAGCTCTTGGCGAGCAGGGGAACGTCGTGGGCGATGTCCGCCGGTTTGAAGCTCGCCGAGTACAGGGTCGTCCGTTTGCCAGAAGCGGAGATCCCGAAGATAAGGCCCGAGTGCTCGACGAGGTCCGGCTGCTTGGCGTCGCGTTCGGAGCCGACGCCCCATGCCTTCCACACGCGCGCGAGTTCTGGGGTGGAACCGACGAGGTACTGCATCCGGCCGGTCATCTCGTGCTGGGCGAGAAAGCGCGTGACGGTCTTCTTCGTGTCGCCCCTCGAATCGACCGACACGGCGATGATCTGCACTTTGGCTGCGACCTTCGGCCCCATCAGGTTCTGCGCGACGCGCAGGTTCGAGGTGATCAGTGGGCAGACGTCGGGGCAGTGGGTGTAGATGAACGTGACCAGCGCGGCCTTGCCGCGGTAGGCGTCGAGGTTGACGGCCTTGCCCAGGTAGTTGCGCAACGCGAGCGGCGGCGCCAGGGTCGGCGGCTTGAGCTCGGCTTCGGCCTTGTAGTCGCTGTGGGCGAGCGTCTGCGTCGTGTTGTTGGCGCTGGACTTCGACGAGCCGCAGGCGCTCAGGAGCGTCACGAGGCCGGCGATCGCGACGAGCGCGAGCAGCGGGCGTAGGTTCGGTAGAGCGCGACGCATCGGCCGACGAAGTTACCAGCGCCCGGCCTGCCACGCCGCCGGTACCCGCGGCGCAACGCACGACCTCGCGTCGGCAAGAACCTATGCAAACCTCCCCATGCGATGCATCTTGCAGAAAAACATGCTACTTTGCAGCGCGTTCGTGCCGAGTCCTGGACCTCAAGGGGCAAAGGATCGGGGGACCCAATGCAGCCGACAGGCTGCGGGGGCGAATCGCCACCGGTGTGGCGTAGCGTAGAAGGTACGCGAGCCCGACAGCTAACCCCGTAGGCGCCAAGCAATGTGAGAAAGGACGCCTTTGCATGCCGGGATTCGTACGTGATCTTGCTGTGGTCGACCCCTGGGACGCTTCGCTGGAGCGCTCGCGAGCGCGCCGCGCGCGTGCCCGCCGCGCTCGCAGAAACGCGGTAGACGGCGCGCGGTTCTCGGCCACCCGCCACGGCCTGGACCCGTTCGGCCTGGGCGCCCTGCTCGCGGATCGGTGGACCGCCGACCGCCGCGATCTCGCCGCCACCGAACCATGGGAGCTCTCGCTCGGGCGCTCGCGCGCTCGCCGCCGCGCCGCGGAGCTGCGCTTCGTGCCGACCGGCACGCGCGCCAAACGACTGTCGCTCGGCGCGCTCGCGGCTCTGACGGTCGGGCCGACGGCGAGCTTGGCCGAGGGCGGCACGGCTGTCGCGGCGACCAGCAGCGAACCGGCGACGACGACCGAACACACGATCTCGCTGAGCTCCGAAAGCCAGGGTCGCCAGGTGGAAATGCTCCAAGAAGCGCTCGGCGTCGGCGTCGACGGCATCTACGGCCCGGAAACCGAAGAAGCCGTCCGCTCCTTCCAGGCCGGCAAGGGTCTGACGGTGGACGGGATCGTCGGTCCCGCGACGATCGCCGCGCTGCGCTCACAAGGGGCCGCGGTGGCATCCGCCGCCGGCGTCCGGCGCGATGCGGTCAACATCGTCTCCGCCGGGGAAAGCGGTTCCAGCGGCGACGGCGTTTCGCGGCTGCAGAGTGCGCTGCGCCTCGCCGCCGACGGCAGCTTCGGCCCGGAAACCGAGGCCGCCGTCCGCCGGCTGCAGGCTCGTCACGGGCTCGCAGTCGATGGAGTCGTCGGACCCGCGACGTGGAGCGTGCTCGGCGTCAGCAGCCAGGAAACGCTGACGCCGCCACCCGGCGTGGCCGCCGCCACTCATCACCACAGCGGCACGATGGCAACGGTCGCCGACACCGGCGAAGCCTCCTCGGAAGGCGGCGCATCCACCGGCGGCGACGCGGTCTCGCGCCTGCAGAGCGCGCTTCACCTCAGCGCGGACGGCACCTTCGGGCCGCAGACGGAGGCCGCCGTCAAGCGCCTTCAGGCGCGCCACGGCCTGAGCGTCGACGGCGTGGTCGGGCCGGCCACCTGGAGCGTGCTCGGGATCCAGAGCCAGGAAACGCTCAAGCCGCCGCACTCGGCGCTGCACAGCAGTGCCTCCGACGGCGAAGCGTCGAGCAGCTCGACCGGCGAAGGGTCGGGCGTCGTGGCGCGGGTGATCGCCGCCGGCGATGAAATCGCCACGCGGCCGTACGTGTACGGCGGCGGCCACGGGTCCTTCCAGTCGGCCGGATATGACTGTTCGGGCTCGGTCTCCTACGCGCTTCACGGTGGCGGCCTGCTCAGCTCTCCCGAGGACTCCTCGGCGCTCGAGTCCTACGGCGAAGCGGGCCCGGGCAGGCACATCACGATCTACGCGAACGCCGGCCACGCCTACATGACCATCGACGGGCGGCGATTCGACACCAGTGCCCGCTCGCAGACGGGCTCGCGCTGGGGCGGCGGCAGCCGCGGCGGAGGCGGCTTCGTTGTGCGCCACCCCGCCGGCTATTAGCCTGCGCATGTG
>JAXDGQ010000198.1:0-8827 GCA_034664965.1 Solirubrobacteraceae bacterium
GTGCTCACAGGAGATCAGCGCGGCCAGGCCGAGTCCCCCGAGCTGCAGGAAGCGCACACCAAGCTGATCGCCGTCGCCGCGTCGTTCGGCGGCCTGGCGCTGTTCCTCGCCGTGTTCGTCATCGCGGGCACTATGGGCCTGTCGATTCAGCAGCGCGAGCGAGAGATCGCGCTGCTCAGGGCGGTGGCGGCGACTCCCGGGCAGATCCGGCGCATGATCGCGTGGGAGGCGGCGATCGTCGGCCTGGTCGGCTCGCTCGCGGGAGTCTGGCCGGGGGCGATCCTCGGCCGAGCGCTCGGCCACGCGCTCGTTCGCCATGGCATCGCCCCGGCGAACCTCACCGTCGGTGCCGACGCTCTTGTGATCGCGGCGACCGTCGGTGGCGGGGTCACCGCGGCGCTGCTCGCGGTGCTCGCGGCCGGGAGGCGCGCGGCGCGCGTGCCGCCTACGCTGGCGCTCGGCGACGCGGCGGTCGAGCCGCGGCTGCTCGGTCCCGGACGACTGATCGGAGGCGCGCTGGCGCTGGCCGGCGCGGTGCCGCTGTTCGCCGTCGCGACCACCACCAAGACTCCGGACACGGCCGCCGCGACATCGGAGATGACGGCGCTGTTCCTCGTGGCGGCGGTCGGCTTCCTAGGACCGATCGTGGCACGCGTGGCCGCCGGCCTGCTCGGGCCGCCGCTTGCGCGGCTGTCGCCCGTCGGCGGGTTTCTGGCGAGCGCGAACCTGCGTACCGCCACGCGGCGCTTCTCCTCGGCCAGCACGCCACTCGTGCTGACGGTCGCGATGAGCTGCACGCTGCTGTTCAGTGCGAGCACCGAGGACCACGCGGTCACCGAACAGCGGCGGGCCGGCCTCACGGGCGAGCTGGCGATCACCGGCGACGGGCCCGGACTGCCCGCCGCGGCGCTGGATGACGCGCGGGCAACCGCGGGCGTGCGCTCGGCGGTGGCGGTGACCCCCACGACGCTCGGCCCGAGCCTGGGTGTCTCTGACGAAACCGTTCCCGCCGCGATCCTCGACGGGGGTCAGGGCGGAGGTCTCGATGTGGGCGTCACGGCCGGGTCGCTGACGGCGCTGCACGGCGACACGATCGCGCTGGGGAGCCGCCGGGCGGACGCCACGCACGCCCACGTCGGCGACCAGGTGGCGATCATGCTCGGGGACGGCACCCGCACCCACGCCCGAGTCGTCGCCGTGTACACACGAACGCTGGCGTTCGGCGACGCGCTGCTCGCCCCCGAGCTTGCGGCGGGTCACCGGACCAGCCCGTTGCTCGGAACGATCCTCGTGCACACGGCCGATGTGACTGGCGTTGCCAGACGGCTGGGGACGCTGGCCGCCCGGTATCCGGGTCTGCACGTGGCCGGCCGGGCCGCGCTGGCCACCGCGACCGACGCCGAACGCGAGAGCAACCGCTGGCTCGGGCCGCTGTTCGTCGTGCTGATCTTCGCGTTCACCTCGATCGCCGTGGTCAACACGCTGACGATGATCTCGCTGCAACGCGGGCGCGAGCTGGCGCTGTTGCGGCTGATCGGCGGGACCGCCGGACAGGTCCGCTCGATGGCTCGGTGGGAGGCGGTGTTGATTGTCGCGATCGGGCTGGGACTCGGCCTGCTCATCGCGGCTGCGGCACTGCTACCGCTCAGCCACGCGCTGACGGGCAACCTGCGCCCATCCGTCGCGCCCGGGCAGCTGGCGGCGATCCTCGGCGTCTCCGCGCTGCTGGCGGTGCTGGCCCTGGCGTTGCCGACGCGGCGCGCTCTGCGCATGCGACCGGTCGAGGCGATCGGGGCGGGGGAGTAGCTGTGTCGTCGCCACAAACTCACCTACGCGATCGCGTCTCTGGGCCGCGCGACTGCGCGGATCCGGCGTCCGGTGGAGGCGCTCTCGTCCGGCCCGGCCGCCAGACCCGCTGCCCACCAGTTGTCTAGGTCGTCCCCCCTTGAGAGGATTAGAGTCGGCTGGTGAGTTTTAGCGCTTCGGCCGACGCTTACGACCGGTTCATGGGGAGGTATTCCTCCCCGCTTGCGCCCGAGTTCGCCGATCTCGCCGCGGTCAGCTCCGGACAGCATGTGCTCGATGTCGGCTGCGGTCCAGGCGCTCTTACCGCTGAGTTGGTCGCGCGAGTGGGGGCAGACCTCGTTTCGGCCGTCGATCCTTCCGAGTCCTTCGTCTCGGCGGTTCGGGAGCGGTACACGGGGGTCGATGCACGACGTGCGTCAGCCGAGCAACTCCCGTTCGCGGACGATATGTTCGATGCCGCGCTGGCGCAGCTCGTCGTTCACTTCATGGCGGACCCTGTCGTAGGACTAGGCGAGATGGCCCGGGTAACTCGCCAGGGCTGTGTCGTGGCAGCGTGCGTTTGGGACCACGCCGGCGGTCAGGGGCCGCTCAGCCCATTCTGGGAGGCGGTGGCCGACTTTGATCCCTCTGTCGAGGGTGAGTCGCGATTGCCGGGCGCCCGCGCCGGCGACCTGGCGCTCCTCATGCGCACAGCCGGACTGCGCGAGATTGAGGAAGTCGCTCGCTCAGTGGTTGTCGAGCATCCGAGCTTCGATGCCTGGTGGGAGCCGTTCACGCTCGGAGTGGGCCCGGCCGGGGCTTACGTGTCTGGTCTGGATACGAATGGACAGGCGCTGCTGCGCGAACGCTGCCGCGAAGCTTTGCCCGCGGCACCTTTCATGTTGCCGGCAAAGGCATGGGCAGCGCGAGGCATCGTCTAGCCCGGCGACTCACCCTCGCCCACACCAGGTGCGGGCTTCGGGCAGGCTCAATCAGCTCACCGATCCCGGCCGGGTTAGGCGGATCCCCGCGTCCGACTCCGATCTCGCTACACGCTCGTTACGTCGTGAGCTCAATGGGATCGCCCGTGTGTCGCGCAATCACCTCGCGCAGATAGGCTGCGACCTCGTCGGCCGACTGAGCCCGTTTCTTGGATGCAGCGTTTGTTTGGGTGGTCATGTCGTTCTTGTGTAGCTCGTCGAGGAGCACGTCGACGACGTTCGGGTCGAACTGGTGGCCCGCCTCGCCGCGCAACTCCTCGCAGGCGCCATCGTGGTCCCGTCGCGCGCGGTAACAGCGGTCAGTGGTCATTGCCTCATATGCATCGCAGGCAGCAATGATGCGCGCGCCCAAGGGGATCTTCTCCCCTGCGAGGCCATCGGGATAGCCGCATCCGTCCCAGCGCTCGTGGCTGGCGCGCACGATGACCGCGACCGGGCGCAGCGCCGGCGCAGCATTGAGTATGCGCTCCCCGAGCACGGTGTGTTGGCGCATGAACTTCCACTCGTCTTCGCTCAAGGCGCCGGGCTTCTCGAGGATCGCATCGGGGATTCCTACCTTCCCGACATCATGCAGTTCGGCGGCACGCGCTAGCTCGTCGAGCTCCTCGGCCGGCATCGCGAAGCGACGACCAACGCGGAGGCACAGCTGGGCAACCTCACTTGAGTGGTCCTGAAGTGAGGGCTGCTTGGCGTGCATGATGCGCATCAGGACGTCGCGGGTCTGGTCGCCGGCGAGCGACGACCGCGCCCGCTTGCTGGTGTACATGCGCTCGTCTGCGAGCTGGATCGCGTAATCGAGGTTCCTAGCCTCATGCGGGAGCAGCACCGCGCCGTAAGATGCGCCTACTGCGAAGTTCTCACCCTGCTCCTCAAGCGCACCTGCCGCCGCCGCCACGAGCGAGTCGAGCTCGGCCGGCTCGGCCATGAGCAGCACACAGAACTCGTCGCCGCCGAGCCGGTATGCGGCTCCGCGCTCGGATACCGCAGCCGCGAGTTTGCCGCCAAGCCGCGCGAGGATCGCATCTCCCGCTTGGTGTCCAAAAGTGTCGTTGTAGCTCTTGAAACCGTCGAGGTCGAAAAGGATCAGCACGAGCGGCTGGGATGTTGAGGCAGCCGCCATGCGGTCGTCCATGTCGGCGGCGAGCTTGCGCCGATTTCCGAGACCGGTAAGCGCATCGGTGACGGCCTGATCGCGCACGCGCTGGTGGGCGACGATGTCCGCGGCTGCCTGCCTGGCGCGGCCGACGAGCCCACCCATCACCGACTTCTCATCGTCGCGAAAGGCGCGGCCTTCTCGCGCCACCGCAACGGCGCCGAAGACCTTCCCGGCGTCACTCGAGAATCCGAACGGCAGCGCGAGGGCCCACACACCGTCGCGCTCGAGTTCGCAAGACTCCTCATCGGCCTGTGCCCGCTCGACGGCCGCCTGCAGAGCCGGCGCGGAGCCGGGTGTGCTTTCGAGCTGGATCACACGCGGCTCGAGCGGCCCGTTCAAGCTGAAAATGCCGGCGTCCGCGTCGAGCGCCTCGATGGTGCCGTGCAAGACCAGATCTGTGAGCGCGTCGAGGTCGAGCTTTGCCACGAGCGCCTCCCCGAGGCGGCCCACGGCACTCTGAAGGCGCGCGCGCTCCCGTGCGATGAGCTCAAGGCGTCGTCCGGCCTGGGTGAGAGTGGCGTTTCGGTCGCGGGACACGAGCCATAGGACGCCGTTGAGGGGAAGGATAAGAAGGACAGCCGCCGCGTCGTGTTGCATGGCGTGCGCCAGGAGCAGACCCAGCGGTGCAATGCCGGCATCGATCAGCCACACGAGCGAGATGACCCGGAGTTGCACGCGTGGACGGACACCGGTGATCGCGCCCTCGCGCACGGTTGCGGATAGAAGGTCGAGCAGGCAGCCGGCAAAGAATGCCGCCAGATAGACGAGCGCCACCTCGACGCCTCCACCGAGCGGGCCGGCAAGCAGCAACACAACGGCCGGTCCCAGCGCGTGGTATGCGTCGGGTATTGCGGAGACGATTCGCTCCGCGTCCCCTCGGCTGGCCACAGCCTGACCAGCGGCCCCGGCCACCAGCCCCAGAGCCGTCAGCAGCGGCACGTCACCGGGCGGCAGGAGCAGGAGCATCGGTACGAGCACGAGATACGAGGGCACGACGTTGCCCGCGCCGATCGGGAACGCGATCATCCGGGAGGTCAACGCATACAGGGCGACGAGGACGCCCGCAAGTGGCAAATCGATGCTATGCGAGCCAAGAGCAGCGAGCGCGAGAGGAATCGCAATACACAGGAACAGCCCGCCCATCGCCGCCTCGACGATCAGCTCACGGTGACTCATCGCACTGGAACGGGTCTGCCATGAGTCCTCCAGCAGGCGGATCGCCGGGTCGCTCGAGCGTACGTCGTCGAGGGTCGGCTGGGCCGTCGCATCGGCTGTTGCGCCGATCGGGAAAGGAGTGGGTTGCATGTCGCTTCTCCTAGCGGCGGTAAGGGTCTATGAAGACGTCGTCGATGGCCCAAGCGCTGTCGGCGGCTGGGCGGAAGGACAACCTGACGTACAGCGTGCTGCCGGGCAGCCAGAGAGGCACGGAGCTGCCGAGTTTCATGACCGGACTTGGGGCCCAAGAGCTACCGCCGCGGACCGAGCCGGCTGCGGTGTCGACGCTCAGCCCGAGCAGGGTGATCCACTGCAGGCTTGCTCCCAGCGAGGCGTTCGTAGCGCCGCTGAGCTGCCGCGCAAAGAAACGGAAAGATGGGTATTCGCTACTGATGCATATCCACGGGGAGACGGCAACGCCGTTGGGCCCGATCGCGAGCGAATGCGAGCCCGCAACCAGGTTGAAGCTCTCATTGCCGTCAATCACACTCGCGTTGCTGAACGACCACCCTACGTTGGGGGACTCGAACGAGCCGCCCGGCGCCAGACTGTAGGCTGCGCCGTCGCCGAACTGCGCGAACGAACTGACGGTGGGGCTTGTTGGACATGCCGCATCGGCCACGACGGGTATAGCGCCGATGAGCAGCGCGCTCCCAATCAATGCCGCGAGCATCCTCGAGACCTGACTACCGGAGACGTTGAATGACATCTTGGACCTCCCTGTCCACATCGCGTTACGCGATTGCGTGATGTCGGCGGCTGGGCGGTCTCGGTGAGATCCCTGGCTTTGCGTCCCCGTCTCGCGACGGGTTTGCCCTGAGCGACTCTTATTTGCGACGAATTTCGGACGGATTGCGAGCGGCATTGAGCGAGGTCCGAGGGGGCTGGACAAAAAGGCCGACAGAGGACGCCCCGAAAGGGCCGACGGAGTCGCAAATCACGTCGTCCTTTTCGGCCGACATGGCCCGGTACTTGGGCAGTCTGGCTCGGACTTGGCGTGGTGGTGCACACTCCCAAAGCTCGGTTCCGAGCCGATCCTCCAGGGCCACGCGGCTATTGAGTGTCTCTTGCTATCAAGCAATTCTGGGCGGCTGCCGATATGGCCGCACATGAAAAGAGAAAACCTCCAGATCCCCACACCCCGTGGATATTTCGGCAGGCTCCGGCTGTTGCAGGCGCCGCTCCTAGCCGCGTGTGCCCTCTTGGCGCTTTCACCGGCAGTAGCAGCCGCCGCGACGCAGGAAGACAGAACCCAGTTCTCAGTTATCGCGGGGTCCTTGTCATTCTCGACCCTACCCGCGCTGCCGACGTTGAGCTCGGTAACGCTCAATGGTCAGGCGCAGACGACGACCTCAACGATGACAAACTTCGGCGTGGCGGACGCGACGGGCGCAGGTTCGGGGTGGAACGTCACCGTCGCGGGGCAGTCCGGCGCCGAAAAGAGCGCCGTCTTCGCGCAGTACTGCCCGAATACGACGTGCGGAGGCGACAGCAAAGGTTATGTGCCCAGCGGCGCGACGCTCGCGGCCAGCTCGCTGACGCTCAGTAGCACCGGGGCGAGCTTCACCGCGCAGAATGGCTCGACCGGCACGGCGCCGACGCTCCAATGCTCAAGTTCGTGCGACGTGGACAGCGCCTCGGCCGTGAAGGTGGCCTCCGCCGCCACGAACGCTGGAATGGGGACATGGCTCACCAGCGGCTTCGGCGCGAGCAGCCTCTCGCTGGCCACCCCGACGACACTGAAGGCTCTCGCCAACGGAGAGATCTACCGCGTCAACCTGCTTTGGACGCTGAGCACCGGGCCGTAGCTACGACCCAAGACCCAGGCCGATGCGAACAGCGCCCGGCCTCGGGGCAACGTGCCGTGTGGGGTAGAACGGACCGTGGAACCGGCCGTGGGCGAGAAGGGAGGAGAAAGATGTCGCCCGCTGAATGGTCGAGACGATGACACTCTCCGTTGGTTGTGTGCGTCGGTCCGCGCGCCACTTGACTTGCGCGCTCCTCGTGTGCGCATACGCCGCGACCGGGCTGTGCTGGACGCCGGTGGCGCACTCCGCCACCGCATCCGGCCTGGTCGTGATTCCGCGCCCCGCCTCGGGACCGGATCTCAGCTATTTCAAGCTTTCGCTGAAACCGGCGCAGGCAGGAACGGCGGGCGCTATCGAACTACGCAATCCGAGTCCCCGGCGGCTTCGCGCCGTGCTCACCGCGGTCGACGGGAAGACCATCAACACCCTGGGCTCCACATATGGGCGCCCGGGGTCGCGGGCCCACGGATCGACGCCCTGGCTACGCTTCGGGCGCCGTACCATCACACTCTCACCTGGCCGGAGCGCGGCCGTGCCGGTGTCGGTGCTCGTCCCCCGCACCGCAAGGCCCGGAGACTACCTCAGTGGCATCAGCATCGAAGCGCTCGACCAGCGCCCCCGGCGAGCCCGCGGCGGGGGCGTCTCGATCGCCAGCGTCGTCCGCTACGCGATCGGGGTCGAGGTCTCCCTCCCAGGCCCGCGTCACCCCCTGATTCAGTTCACCGGCGCCAAGCTGCAGCGCCAGCCGGCCGGCCTGAGCTTCCAGCTGCTGGCCCGCAACTCCGGCAACGTAGTCCTCCAAGGGGTCCGCGGCGCAGTGCGCATCAGGCGCGCCGGACACACGGTCCTCTCACGCCAGATCCCAGCCGGGACTTTCGTCACCGGTACTGCGATCGCCTATCCGGTGCCAGCGTTTGGTGAGACCCCAAGGCAGGGAACGCGCTACCGGATCTCTGCGTGGATGCGCTATCCAGGCGGCATCGCCCGGATGGACACGACGGTCTCATTCGGTCATCGTCAGGCGGTTGTTCAGCAGCAGTACCGTCGGCCGTCGACGGCGCAGGGGACTGCGTGGTGGAAGATCGCGGGCATCGCAGGTCTGATCCTCTACGGCCTGGGCACCACCGTCCTGCTGCTAGGCCGGCACCGACGAGCGCGCCGGAATGCCGAGCAGGCGATGCGGGTGGCGCATTCCCGCGAACGCCCCGAGTCCGAGCGGGAGTCCCAACCGGTGTGAGTACGGGTCCGAGTCGCCGGTCGGTGGTTTGCGCGCTTGCGCTCGTGCTCGCCCTCCTGGCGCTCGGGCCACCCACGCTGGCCTGGGGGTTGCTGAGCCTGGAATTCGGCACCGCTCCCGCCTTGCCAACTCTGACGACCGTCACTCTCAACGCCAAATCCCAGGCGGTCAACACGACGATGACCAACTTCTCGGTCTCCGACACGAGGCTCGTGAAATCTGGCTGGAATGTAACCGTCGAAGGCCGGCCCGGAGCCGGCAACAGTCCTGTCTTCGCGCAGTACTGTCCAAAAGTGAAATGCGGGGGTGCATCAGAAGGTTATGTCGGCGGAGGCCTGACGCTCCCGGCCAACTCCCTCCAGCTGAACAGCAGCGGCGCTAAATTCGGCGGCGGGCTCGGCGGTACCCCGACGCTTGAATGCTCCGCGGCCTGCAACGTCGACAGCTCGAGCGCAGTGAAGATCGCCTCGGCCACTGCCACTGCCGGAGGCACGTGGACCACCAGTGGTTGGTCTGCCACGAGCCTGGCCTTGACCGCCCCAACGACGCTGAAGGTGCTCCCCAACGAAGAGGTCTATCGCGTAGATATCCTCTGGACGCTGGCCAGTGGACCCTAATTGGCGGT
>JAXDGQ010000199.1:0-7946 GCA_034664965.1 Solirubrobacteraceae bacterium
CGCCGTAGGGCTGGGCGGGGTCGGCGGCGGCCAGTACGAGCGTGCGCCGGGCCTGCTCGCCGGCGCCGCTCGAGCGCGCGGCGCGCAGCCGCTCGACGGCCCCGGGCAGCGCGAACTGCGCGCCGCCCATCCCCTCGACGAAGTAGCCGCGGCGGCAGACGCCGAGCGTCTCGAGGTTGCAGAGCGTGTCGTAGAGCATCGCAAAGCCGCCCTTGATGCCCTCCGCGAGCACCTGCTCGCGGGTGACGATGCCGTAGCGCTCGAGCAGCAGCTCGGCGAGCACGCGGCGGCGCTCGGGGCCCGACGCGGCGGGCGCGGCCGAGGAGCCGTCGGCGGCCGGCGGCGCGCTGCGGAAGATCGGCTCGGTCAGCGACCAGCGACCCTGGACCTGGGACTGCGCGCCGGTGCGCCGCTGGCCGGCCTTCGATCGGCCGAAGCGCCGGACGGATGTTCGGCGTTCGGGGCGCGCGCGGGCGAGCGCCAGGCGCGGCGCGCGCAGCGGCGCCCACGCGTCGTTGGTCGCCTCCCCGGCCCACACGAGATCCCACAGCGCCTCACGCAGCGCCTCGGCGGGCAGGTCCAGCTCGGCGATCAGGTCGGTGAAGAAGCACGGACTCTGCCGCAGGCGGGTGCGCAGGAGCTCGTGCTCGGGCTGATCGGTCGCTGCCGAGGCGGCGCTCGCGGCGCGACGCTCGGCGCTCGGCGGCGGTCCGATCAGCGGGGCGTCGTCGCGAAAGTACAGCGCCACCCGCCCCGAGCGCCCGCTCGGCCCGGCGCCGACCCACACGACCTCGCCGCTGGCGCACAGCATGTCCAGCCACGAGGGCGAGTAGGCGCCGGTGCGCCGCGGCAGCACGTCGCGCTCCCAGATCTCGGCCGGCAGCGCCAGCCCCTGCAGCGGCACGAGCACCTCGCGCAGCCGATCGATCCCCGCGCCGGCGCCCGCGTGGCGGTCAACCCCCTGCCAGGACGGCAGGAAGGCCGACAGCGCGCGCTGGTCAACGGGCTCGATTTCCTTGCGCAGGGCGGCGAGCGAGGCGCGGCGTAGGCGGCGCAGCACCTCGACGTCGCACCACTCGCGCCCGCTGCCGCCCGGTCGCAGCTCGCCGCGCACGACGTCGCCGTCGCGCTCGAGCTCGCGCAGCACCGCGCTGGCGTCGACGCCGTAGCGCTCGCGCAGCTCGTCGGTAGTGAACGGGCCGTGCGTACGCGCGTAGCGGGCGACGAGCACGCGCAGCGCGTCGGCGACGTCGGCCAGAAAGGCTTCGGGCAGCCCGCCGGGCGGGGCAGCCGACAGAGCGTCGCGGTACAGCCCGGCCTCGTCGGCGGCCACGTAGCGCTGCTCGCCGCCGACGCGCAGGCGGATGGCGCGGCGTTCGCGCTCGAGCTCGCCCAGCAGCGGCGCGGGGTCGACACCCTCGAACACGCGCTCGGCGACCTCCTGCGCGTTGAGGTCGCCGACGTGGCGCAGCACGTCGTGCAGGGCGTCGCGGCCGGTCGCGCGCGTGATCTGCGAGCGGTGCTGCAGATCGTCCTCGACGCGCGCCAGCGCGTCGGGATCGAGCAGCTCGCGCAGCTCCTCCTGGCCGAGCAGCTCGCGCAGCAGGTCGCGGTCGAGCGACAGCGCGGCGGCGCGGCGCTCGGCTGAGGGCGTGTCGCCCTCGTACATGTACGTGGCGACGTAGTCGAACAGCAGCGAGGAGGCAAACGGCGAGGCGGTCGGCGTCTCGACCTCAACGAGCGAGATCTCGCGCGAGTGCAGCGAGCGCAGCAGCGCTTCCAACCCCGAGACGTCGAGCACGTCGCGCAGGCACTCGCGATAGGTCTCGAGCACGATCGGGAAGTCGGCGTAGCGGCGCGCGACCTCGAGCAGGTTCTGCGCCTTCAGGCGCTGTTGCCACAGCGGCGTGCGTCTGCCCGGGTAGGCACGCGGGATCAGCAGCGCGCGCGAGGCGTTCTCGCGAAAGCGCGCGCCGAACAGCGCCGAGCCGCCGAGCTCGGCGGTGATGGCCGCCTCGACCTCCTCGGGCTCGAGCATGATCAGCTCCGCCGCCGAGGGCAGCGCCTCGGCGTCGTCGGCATCGAGGTCGGGCAGGTGCAGCACGATGCCGTCGTCGGAGGCGATCGCGTCGGCTTCCAGGCCCATGCGCTCGCGGATGCGCGCGGAGATCGCCAGGCCCCACGCCGAGTGCACGCGCCCGCCGAACGGCGAGAGCACGCACAGGCGCCAGTCGCCGATCTCGTCGCGGAAGCGCTCGAGCACGATCGTGCGCTCGCTCGGCAGCACGCGCGTGGCGTCCTGCTGCTCGCGCAGGTAGGCGAGCAGGTTGCGCGCGGCGCGCTCGTCGAGGTCGTAGTCGCGCTGCAGCGTGTCTGAGTCCTGCTCGACGGCCCAGCGCGAGAACGCGCCGATCGCCTCGCCGAGCTCCTTCGGGCGCCCCATCGAATCGCCCTTCCAGAAGGGCACGGCGCCGGGAGCTCCGGGTGCGGGCGTGACGATCACGCGGTCGCGGCCGATCTCCTCGATCCGCCAGCTCGACGCGCCGAGCAGGAACGCCTGGCCGGGCCGCGCCTCATAGACCATCTCCTCGTCGAGCTCGCCGACGCGCCGGCCATCGGGCAGCGTGACCGCGAACAGGCCGCGGTCGGGGATCGTGCCGGCGTTTGCCACAGCCAGCTGGCGCGAGCCCTTGCGCGAGCGGATCGTGCCGGCGACGCGGTCCCACACGATGCGCGCGCGCAGCTCGCCGAAGTCCTTGGAGGGGTAGCGGCCGTCGAGCATGTCGAGCACGTTCTCCAGCAGCTCCATCGACAGCTCCGAATAGGAGTGACAGCGCGTGACCAGCGCGTGCAGCTCGGCGACGGAGATGGCGCCCGCCTGCGACCCGTCGTCGCGGTCCTCCGCGGCCTGCTCCTTTTTTGATGGACCGGCTTTCGCCGGCTCGGATGACACGGCGATCGCCACGATCTGCTGGGCGAGGACGTCCAGCGCGTTGCGCGGGACGACGGTCGGCTCGATCAGCCCTTCGTGCATGCGCCGCGCGACGACCGCGCACTCGAGCAGGTCGCCGCGGAACTTGGGGAAGATGCGCCCGCGGCTGACCTCGTCGACGCCGTGCCCGGCGCGGCCGATGCGCTGCAGCCCGCGCGCGACCGACTTCGGCGACTCGATCTGCAGCACGAGGTCGACGGCGCCCATGTCGATGCCGAGCTCCAGCGAGCTGGTCGCCACCAGGCACGGCAGCTCGCCGGCCTTCAGCAGCTCCTCGACCTTGGTGCGCTCCTCGCGCGCGAGCGACCCGTGGTGCGCGCGTGCGATCTCCAGCGGCGCGACCGGGCCATCGACGGGGCGCTCGGTCTGATCCCCGCGCACGCCCGCGCCGCCGGAGGCGCCGCCATCGATTTCCTTCTGCGCCTGCTGCTTGCCGGCGAGCTCGTTCAAGCGCAGCGCCACGCGCTCGGCCGAGCGGCGGTTGTTGACGAACACGATCGTCGAGTTGTGCGCTTCGACGAGCGCCAGCAGCTCCGGGTAGATCGCCGGCCAGATCGAGCTTCGCGTGGACTCGCCGCCGGCAACCGGATCGAGCGGATCGGCCGACGGGTCCACCGGGCCGCCGGGTTCGGCCATCGACTCGACGGGAACCTCGATGCGCAGGTCCAGCCGCTTGCGCTGGCCGGCGTCGACGATCGTCACCTCGCGTCGCGGCCCGACGAGGTAGCGGCCGATCTCCTCCAGCGGGTTCTGCGTCGCGCTCAGGCCGATGCGCTGGACCGCCCTCCCGGCCTGCGCCTCGAGGCGCTCGAGCGTCAGCGCCAGGTGCGCGCCGCGCTTGCTCGCCGCCACGGCGTGGATCTCGTCGACGATCACCGCCTCGACGCCGCTGAGCATCTCGCGCGCCTGCGAGGTGAGGATCAGATACAGCGACTCCGGCGTCGTGATCAGGATGTCCGGCGGCTTGCGCGCCATCGCCGCGCGCTCGCGCTGGGGCGTGTCGCCGGTGCGGATGGCGACGCTGACGTCGTCCGCGCCGATCCCGCGCAGCGGCGTGCGCAGGTTGCGCTCGATGTCATACGCCAGCGCCTTGAGCGGGCTGACGTAGACCACGCGCACGCCCGGCGGGCGCTCGCCGACCGCGACGGTGTCCGCGCCCCCGGCCGCCGCGCCCCGCGCGTCGGCGTGCTCGGCGCTGAGGCGGTCCAGCGCCCACAGGAACGCCGCGAGCGTCTTGCCCGATCCGGTCGGCGCCGACACCAGCACGTTCTCGCCGGCGGCGATCGCCGGCCAGGCTTGCGCCTGCGCGGGCGTCGGCGCGTCGAAGGCCTGCTCGAACCATTCGCGCACCCTTGGCGTGAAGCTGGAAAGTGGCACCCGTCGAGGCTAGCGCGCGTTCCGCCGCCGGCGGGCCCGCCGCCTCAGGCCCCCGAGGGCGGGCCGCTCCGCGGGCTGCGCCGTTCCGCTCAGCCGAATCGACACAGACAACTGTCTGTAGAGGTTTGGTCTGCAATGCGAGACAGTCGTATGCATGCACACGACGCAAGCCACCCGCAAGCAGTTCGCCGCGAACCTGCGCGATCATCGCAAGCGCGCCGGTCTGACCCAGGAAGAGCTCGCCTACGCCTGCGACCTGCACCCGACCGCCGTCGGCAAGCTGGAGTGCCGCAAGCGGACCCCGCGGCTGGACACGGTCGTGGCGCTCTCGCGCGCGCTCGGGTTGAAGTCTGCATGCGAGCTGATTGAAGGCATCCGCTGAGGCGTTGCCGCCCGAGCGCGCTGCCTGCCCGCAGGGGCCGGCGCCACGGGCGTTCTCGCGCGCGACCCGGCAGGAGGCATCTCCGCGCGCGGCCATACACTTGGCGTCGATGGACGAGCGAGCGTCGCCTTGACGAGCACATCCGCCGCAGGCGCCGCCCTGCAGAGCGCGCAGCCGGACGGCGAGCAGACGACCGGCGTGCTCCCGGCCCAACGCCTGCGCGACGCGATCGCCCGCGAGTGGATCGTCGCCGGAGCCTGGCGCATCCCCGCCGAGTCCGTGCAGCCGGCCAGCGTCGACCTGCGCCTGGGCGAGCGCGCTTGGGCGCTGCGCTGCAGCTTCCTGCCGGACAGCGACTCGACGGTCGAGCAGAAGGCCGAGGATCTGGCCTTTGAAGAGATCGACCTGCGCGACGGCGCCACGCTCGAGCGCGACCGTCCGTATCTCGTGCCGCTGATCGAGGAGCTGCGCCTCCCGCAGGAAATCCGCGCGAAGGCCAACCCGAAGAGCTCGACCGGGCGCCTGGACGTGTTCACGCGCGTGCTCACCGACCGCAACCACCGCTTCGACGAGATCGCCGCCGGCTATCGCGGAAAGCTCTACCTGGAGGTCGTGCCGCGCACCTTCGCGATCCGCGTGAAGACCGGGCTCGCACTCAACCAGGTGCGCCTGGTAGCCGGCGACGGCCGCCTCTCAGACCGCGAGCTGCTGAAGCTGCACGGGCAGGTGCCGCTGCTGTTTCGCGACTCTGAGCCGCTGGCCCCCGGCTCGCTGTCGCTCGGCGACGGGCTGTTTCTCAGCCTGGACGCCTCGGGCGGGGCCGAGAGCACCGTCGGCTACCGCGCCAAGAAGAACAGCCTGCCGATCGATCTGACGAAGGCCGGCGCGCTGCGCTGGCAGGAGTACTGGGAGCCGGTGCACCCGGAGGCCAAGCAGCGCATCGTGCTCGAGCCCGAGGTCTTCTATCTGCTGCTCTCCGCCGAGGGCGTCAGCATCCCGCCGTGCTACGCCGCCGAGATGCTCGCCTATGACCCGACCGCCGGCGAGCTGCGCACCCACTACGCCGGCTTCTTCGACCCCGGCTTCGGCTACTCGCGAAAGCGCGACACGACGGGCAGCCGCGCGGCGCTGGAGGTGCGCGCGCGCGACGTCTCGTTCATGGTCGAGCACGGCCAGCCGGTGTGCAAGCTCGCCTTCGAGCGCATGGCCGAAGAGCCCGACGTGCTCTACGGCGAGGACGTCGGCTCCAACTACCAGGGCCAGCAGACAATGCTCAGCAAGCACTTCCTCGGCCAGCCGGCCGACGCCGGCAGCTAGCCCACGCGTCGTGACCCAGACGGTGGGCCGCACTGGAGCGGTTGTGCGACATAAACGATCAGCGTCCGCTCTATCATTCGGTCGGAAACCTCACTGTTTATGATCGTTCGACCTCGCGGCCCCGGCCGCGATCCTCAAGGCGGCGGGCTCTCCTGGACGAGGAAGGGCGCCGCGCCCCCAGCAAAGGACGGGACCGACGCCACATGCCCAGAACAAGCTCCAAAGCTCCGAAAGCCTCCGCCTCCACGCTCGAGCCGGCGTGGTCGATCCCGAGCCTGCGCGAACCGCGCTACTCGCAATCGCTCGAGCGCGGCCTGGCGATCCTCAGCTGCTTCACGCCCAAGCGGCCGGTGCTCGGAATCGCTGACATCGCCGACGAGCTCGGGATGAGCCGGTCCACGACGCACCGCTACGTGATCACGCTGCTGGCGCTGGGCTACCTCGAGCAGGGCGCTTCGCGCAAGTACCGCCTGGGCCTGCGCGTCACCGACCTGGGCATGTCGGCGCTGAACTCGACCGGCCTGCGCGAGCACGCGCAGCCCTACCTGGAAGAGCTGCGCCAGCGCACCTCCTACAGCGTCAGCCTGGCCGTGCTCGACGGCCCGGAGATCCTCTACGTCGACCGCGCGCGCAGCTTCCGCCGCGGCCAGGGACAGGCCGGCCCCGACGTGCGCATCGGCTCGCGCCTGCCCGCGTACTGCACCGCGATGGGCAAGCTGCTGACCGCCAGCCTGCCCGAGGCCGACCAGCGCGGGCTGATCGCCTCGATGAAGCTGACCAAGAGCGGCCCGAACACGATCACCTCCAAGAAAGCGCTGCGCGACGAGCTCGACGAGGTGCGCGATGCGAACTTCGCCGTCGACGACGAAGAGCTCGCCAAGGGCCTGTACTCGATCGCCGCGCCGGTGCGCGACGAGGGGCGCAACGTGCTCGCCGCCGTCGACATCGCCGTGCCCAGCTCGATGATCTCGATCGGCGAGCTCGTCGACGCGCTCGGGCCGCACCTCATCTCCACCGCCGATCGCATCTCCGCGCGCCTGGGCTACCGCCGCGACGACGAGCAGAGCTGAGCGCAGCCGCACGAGCGGCGCGCGGCGGCGGAGGTGCTGCCTCCCACCGGGCGCGTCGCGTACTCTCTGCGGCCGGTATGCGGTCCTTTTTCAAGCGCGCCTCCCTGCAGCTCTGCGCAGTGCTGCTCGTGGTCGGCCTGTCGGCCTGCGCGACGACCGTCTCCACGTCCGGCTACAAGGGCGAAGCCAAGGACGTCGCGCAGACGATCAAGGACTTCCAGAGCGACGTCACCGCCGGCGACGAGAAGAAGGTCTGTGACAACGACCTCGCCGGCCCGGTCGTCAAGAGCCTCGGCTCCACCCCGGGCGGCTGTCAGAAGGTGATCAAAGATCAGCTGAAAGAGATCGCGTCCTTCCAAGTGGACGTCCAATCGATACAGATCACCAGCGCCGCGCACGCGGCCACCGCGAGGGTCAAGAGCAAGTACTCCGGCAAGAACAAGATCTCCTCGATCCAGCTGGTCAAGGAAGCCGGCAAGTGGAAGATCGCCAAGTTCAGCTGAGCTGAAGCGCGGGCCGGCGGGCGCCGGGGCCGGGACCCGGCCGGGGGCCGGGGCGGCCCTGAGCGGATCTCCGGCCGGGGGCCGGTCCTGAGGCCTAGCTGATGGTGATGCCGTCGAGCAGGTCGCCGGAGGCCGGCAGCCCGAGCCCGTGCGCGAGGATCACGATCGTCTCCAGGCGCGGCGAGCGCTTGCTGCGCTCCAGCAGGCTGATCTCCGTACGGTGCAGGTTGCACACGTCGGCAAGCGCCTCCTGGGAGAGGCCCGCCCGGGCTCGCTGCTCGCGCAGGTTCTCGGCGAACTGTTCA
>JAXDGQ010000200.1:0-5342 GCA_034664965.1 Solirubrobacteraceae bacterium
CGGGCTCAACTGCTCGACCGGCCCCGAGGACATGCGCGACGCGATCCGCTTCCTCGGCGAGCACTCGCCGCTGCCCGTCCACTGCATCACCAACGCCGGCATCCCCGTGCAGGGACCCAACGGCGAGACGATCTTCCCCGAGCAGCCCGAGCCGCTCGCCGACGCGTTGAAGGAGTTCGTCGAGCGCTACGGCGTCGGCATCGTCGGCGGCTGCTGCGGCACGACGCCCGAGCACATCGCGGCGATCGCCGAGCGGGTCGCCGGGAAGGCGGTCGGCGCGCGCCCGGCGCCGCGTCCGGCGCAGCTGTCGTCGATGATCGCCTCGACGCCGCTTACGCAGGAGCCGGCGCCTACGATGGTCGGCGAGCGCGTCAACTCGCAGGGCTCGCGCAAGGCCAAGGAGCTGCTGCTCGCCGATGACTACGACGGCCTCGCGCAGATCGCCGAGGACCAGGTCAACGGCGGCGCGCACGTACTCGACCTGTGCGTCGCGCTGACCGAGCGCTCAGACGAGGACGAACAGATGCGCCTGGTCGCCAAGAAGGTCTCGCTGACCCAGCCGGCGCCGATCCAGATCGACTCGACCGAGCCCGAGGTGATCGAACGCGCGCTGGAGCAGGTTCCCGGGCGGGCGATCGTCAACTCGGTCAACCTCGAGGCCGGCCGCGACAAGCTCGACCGCGTCGTCCCGCTGGCGCTCGCGCACGGCGCGGCGCTGATCGCCCTGACGATCGACGAGGTCGGCATGGCAAAGACGGCGCAGCGCAAGGTGGAGATCGCCGAGCGCATCCGCGACCTGTGCTGCGAGGAGCACGGCATGGACCCGCAGCTGTTGATCTTCGACTGCCTGACCTTCACGCTGACCACCGGCGACGAGGAGTGGCGTCCCTCGGCCGTCGAGACGATCGCGGGGATCAGGGCGATCAAGGAGCAGATCCCCTCGGTGAAGACCTCGCTGGGGGTCTCCAACGTCTCCTTCGGCGTGTCCCCAGGCGCACGCGCGGTGCTCAACTCCGTCTTCCTGCACCACTGCGTCGACGCGGGCCTGGACCTGGCGATGGTCAACCCCAACCACATCACTCCGTACTTCGAGATCTCCGAGGAGGAGCGCGAGCTCGCCGACGACCTCGTGCTCAACCGCCGCGAGGATGCGCTGGAGAGGTTCATCGAGCATTTCGAGTCAAAGGGCGAGGAGGAGGGGCCCGCCGGCGCCGCGGACCCGACCGAGGGGATGGAGCCCGAGGAGGCGCTGCACTTTCACATCCTGCGCCGCCGCCGCGACGGCGTCGAGCAGCAGATCGACCGCAGCGTGGAGAAGATCGGCGCGGTGCCGACGCTCAACGAGGTGCTGCTGCCGGCGATGAAGGAGGTCGGCGACAAGTTCGGCGCCGGCGAACTGATCCTTCCGTTCGTGCTGCAGTCGGCCGAGGTGATGAAGCGCGCGGTCGCGCAGCTGGAGAAATACCTCGACAAGATCGAGGGCTACACGAAGGGCACGGTCGTGCTGGCGACGGTGTTCGGCGACGTGCACGACATCGGCAAGTCGCTGGTCAACACGATCCTCACGAACAACGGCTACACCGTCGTGGACCTCGGCAAGCAGGTGCCGATCCAGACGATCGTCGATGCCGCGCAGGAGCACGACGCCACCGCGATCGGCCTCTCGGCACTGCTCGTGTCGACGTCCAAGCAGATGCCCGCGTGCATCCAGGAGCTGCACGCCAAGGGGCTGCAGTACCCGGTGCTGATCGGCGGCGCGGCGATCAACCGCGCGTTCAGCTATCGCACGCTGTACCCGGCGGGCAAAGACTCCGACGAGGTCTACGAGCCGGGCGTCTTCTACTGCAAGGACGCCTTCGAGGGCCTGTCGGTGATGGATCAGCTGGTCGACGACGAGGCGCGCGGTGCGCTCGTGGAGAAGCTGCTCGCCGGCGCGACCGAGTTCCGCGCCAAGGGCGAGGCGCCGAAGGAGGAGCTGAACTTCGCCGATGACTCCGTGCGCTCTTCGGCGCGCACGGACGTGCCGATCCCCACCCCTCCCTACTGGGGCGTGCAGGAGATCGAGGTCGACCTCGATGAGGTCTACCGCCACCTCGACACGCACGTGCTCTTCAAGCTGCACTGGGGCGGGCGCGGCGTCAAAGGCGAGGCCTGGCAGGCGCTGCTGCGCGACGACTTCCGCCCGCGTCTGGAGCGCATGTGGCGCGAGCAGACATACCTGCACCCGCGCGCGCTGCTCGGCTTCTTCCCCTGCTTTGCGCTGGGCAACGACATCGTCGTGCTCGACCCCGACGATCGCGAGAGCGAGCTCACGCGCTTCGTCTGCCCGCGACAGCCCAAGGGCGATCGGATCTGCCTCGCGGACTTCTTCCGCCCCGCCGTCGACGGCAAGGCGCCGGACGAGCTCGACGTGATCGCGGTGCAGGCCGTGACGGTGGGCTCGGAGGTCACCGAGCTGATGGCCAAGCTGGAGGCCGAAGGCGAGTTCGCCGAGCAGCTGTTCGTGCACGGCCTCGGCGTGCAGACCGCCGAGGGCCTGGCCGAGTGGCTGCACTGGCGCGCGCGCCAGGCGCTCGGCATCGAGGCTACGCAGGGACGGCGCTATTCGTGGGGCTACCCGGCGGTCCCCGAGCAGTCGGAGCACATCAAGGTGGCGCAGCTGCTGAATCTGGACCAGATCGGCATGACGATCACCGACGGCTACGCGCCCGAGCCCGAGCAGTCGACGCTCGCGCTGATCGCCCACCATCCGCAGGCGATCTACTTCGGCACCCGCCAGGGCCGCCTGCTGGCAGACGGGTCGCCCGACGACGTGATCCGCGGCTCCAACCGAGACCCGTCGCTGTTCGGCGAGATCGATGACGACGATCCCCCCGAGGGCGCGGTCGAAGCTGAGGACGAGCCGGCGCTGGCCTAGCGGCGCGGAGCCCCAGGAGCGGCCCGCCGGTCAGTCGTCGCGTGGAGGTGGGCGGAAGAGAATCCGCTTGACCTCCGAGGCGCTTCCGCCGCCCAGGCGAAGGGCGGTCTGAAAGCCCTCCTCGCCCAGCTCGCCGGCGTCCAGCGCGCGGCGCAGCGCGTTGAGCGTCGGCAGGTCCTCCTCGGAGACCTGGTCGCGCGCGGTCTCGAGCAGGATCAGATGACGCGGGCGTTTCAGCGCCGCCGCGATGCGCACGAAGCGCTCGCGCTCGGGCGCGTCGAGGCTCTCGGCCACGAGCACCACGGTGTCCCTGTTCTCCAGGCGCTTGGCGACAGCCGCCTGCAGGAGCTCCTGCGCGCGCGTCTCGAGCTCCTCGGCGGGCACGCGCCCCTCCAGCAGGCCGCGCACCTTGGCCAGCGACAGCAGGCTCGCGCGATCCTCGATCAGCCGGGCCACGAATGCCTCGCGCTCGGGTGCCGAGGCCGACGTCACGACGACGAGGCTGCCGGGCGAATAGCGCAGGCGGTCGACCGGCGCCAGGACGCGGCAATGCGCGGAGATGTTCGGCGGGCGCTCGGGCGCGCCGTCGCGGCGGGGGCGGTCCGAAGACCAGCCGGTGCGCTCGTCGGCGCCGATTTTCACGCTGCGCGAGCCGGGTCGGCTCGCTGAGGATTCGCCTGCCATACCCCCATCATGACTCACCGGCGACCCGTGACCCGGCACGCCCTCCCGTCGGCGGTCGCCTCGACGCGCTCAGATCAGGCCGGCCCGGCGGCGATCAGGGCGAGCTTGGCGCGCCGCCGCAGGGCTTTGATCCGCGCCTCCTCGCGCCGCGCCGCCGTGCGGTCGCGCATCGCGGCCTCGTAGACCAGCTCGACCGGCAGGCGGCTGGCGGTATAGCGGCTGGCCTTGCCCGCGCGGTGGCGATCGAGGCGCCTTGCGACGTCGGTGCTCCAGCCGGTGTAGAGCGATCCGTCGCCGCAGCGCAACATGTAGACCCAGGCGTCGGTCATGCCCGCTCGATACGCCGTCGGGGCGCCGATGCCTGCCGGGCGCCGGCTCAACCGTCGGTGCGCGCGACGCCCGCGGCGCCCTGCGGCAGCGGGCCGAGCTTCACCGGTGCGGCGTGCATGGTGCGCAAGCGGACCTCGCGCCAGGAGAGCCCCTCGTTGAGCAGCGCGGGCAGGCCCATGATCAGCGCGGCGGCGACCTCGACCGCCTGCAGCACGATGCCGTAGGCGATCGCGTTGGGGGTGGAGACGTGGTAGGCGCCAGCCAGCACGGCGACGCACGCGGCCTGGAACACGCCGACGTTGGCGGGGGTGGCGGGGACCACGGCGGTGGCGTTGACAGCGAACAGGACGCCGGCGGCCGCTGCTCCGCTCGCGTGGACGTTCAGCCCCAGCGCCGTCAACAGCAGCCAGCAGGAGAGCCATTGAAGCGTCCAGGCTCCGAGCTGGATGGCCGTCGCCCTGGCCGCCTGGCGCGGGTGGCGAAACACGCGCAGGCCGTCGCGCAGGCGCATCAGCGAGCGGCGGATGCCCGCGAGCAGCGCCTGCAGGCGTCGCGAGCGCGAGGCCGCGGCGGGTGGCACGAGCACGGGCGTGAGCACGATCGCCAGCAGCACGGCGAGCGGCGCGAGCACGATCAGCGCCAGCGTGTGGTCGTGGCTGTCGAGCACGCTGACGCTCGATAGCGTGACGCCGCCGAGAATCGTCAGCGCGAGCAGGTTGATGAGCGTCTGGGAGACCATCGTGCCGAGCACCACAGGCAGGGTCTCGCGCGCGCGACCGAGCCGGCGCGCGACGATCAGCGCGCGCGAGGGCTCGCCCAGGCGCGCCGGCAGCGTCGAGGACATGAGCACGCCGATGAACGTTCCCTGCATCGCATCGCGGCGTTTGGCCCGGCGCCAGGTGGGCGCCGCAGCGAGGATCGCGTGCCAGGCGATCGCGCGGGTGAACATCGCGGCGCACATCAGCGCCAGGCCGGCGACGATCAGGCCGGGCTTGGATGCCAGCACCGAAGCGGCCACGCGCGCGACGCCGACGCGCTGCAGGGCGAGCGCGGCCAGACCCGCTCCCGCCAGCGAGGTGGCGGCCAGACCGGCGCGGCGCAGCGTGCGAATGCGCCGCTCGCGCCCGACCAGCGGCGGCGGCTCGGGCGCCAGCGAGGGCAGTTGCAGAGGGGGAACGGGCGGCTGCAGATCGGCGGGTGCGAAGCCGCGGCGCAGCGCGGCGCGCGACAGCCTCCCGCGGTCCTGCAGGCGGGCCTGGCCGGCGAGCGAGATCGCCTGCTCGTAGGAGTCGAGAACTTCGCCTGCGACGTGCGGCCAGGCAAAGCGCTGGACCCGCTCGCGCGCGGCCGCCGCCATACGCTCGCGGCGCCCCCGATCGAGCGACAGGCGGCGCAGCGCCTCGGCGAGCGC
>JAXDGQ010000201.1:0-3577 GCA_034664965.1 Solirubrobacteraceae bacterium
ATCCTGTCGCCGATCATCGCGGCCGTCTCGGAATGCGCATCGATCGCATTGAGCGCGGAGCGCATCATCAGCGGGTTGGGCTTGCCGACGAAGTATGGCGCCACTCCTGTCGCATGGCTGATCAGCGCGGCGACCGAGCCGGTCGCCGGGACGGGTCCGGCGCCGCTGGGACCGGTCGGGTCGGGGTTGGTGGCGATGAAGCGAGCTCCCGCCGAGATCAGCCGGATCGCCCGTGTGATCCGCTCGAAGGAGTAGGTGCGCGTCTCACCGAGCACGACGTAGTCGGGGGCCTGCTCGGCGAGCGTGTATCCGGCGGCGTGCAGCGCGGTCGTCAGACCCGACTCGCCGATCACGAAGGCCGATCCGCCGGGACGCTGATCCTGCAGGAAGCGGGCCGTCGCCAGCGCCGAGGTCCAGATCGCCTGCTCGGGGAGTTCCAGGCCGCTCGACGCCAGTCGGGCTACGAGGTCTCGCGGCGTGTAGATCGAGTTGTTGGTGAGGACCAGGAACGGGGTCTCTCGCGCGCGCAGGAGGTCGAGAAAGCGAGCCGCTCCCGGGATCGCCTCGTCCTCGCGCACGAGCACGCCGTCCATATCCATCAGCCACGAGCGAATCTCGCGCTTTGACATCCCGTCAAGAATGACGCACTGCGCTGCCCGCGGTCATGGACGCGTCGCGGGCGTCGATGCGAGGCCGCCGGTCAAGGTGCCTGGGGGACTTTCACCGAGCCCGGCTTGACACTTCGAGCCGAGGGCGGCGGCACGACCGGTCCGATGTCGCCGTCGGGCGCCTCGTCCAGGTCGACGATCACCGGTGCATGATCGCTCGGGCCGGTGCCCTTGCGCGCCTGTCGGTCCACCCACGCCGCCCGCACCCTGTCGGCGACGGTGCCGGTCGCGAGCACGAGGTCGATCCGCATGCCGAGGTCCTTGTGAAACATCCCGGCACGGTAATCCCAGTAGGTGAACACGCGCTCGTGCGGCCATCGCTCGCGCACGACGTCGCGCAGGCCGATCGCCTGCAGCTCGGACAGCGCGGCCCGCTCGGGCGCCGTGACGTGGGTGTGCCCGACATAGGCGAGCGGATCGAACACGTCGATGTCGGCTGGCGCGATGTTCATGTCCCCGCACACCATCGCCGGCTCGTGGTCGCCCTCCACCATCGCCCGCAGTGCATCCAGCCATGCGAGCTTGTAGCGGTAGTGCTCGGAGTCGGGCACCCGCCCGTTCGGCACGTAGACCGAGTGCACGCGAACCCCGCCGCAGGTTGCCGACACGGCGCGGGCCTCCGCGAGCGGAAAGCCGGGAGCGTCGGGAATGCCGGGCGTGACCCCGTCCAGTCCGACCCGAGAGAGGATCGCCACCCCATTCCACTGCACCTCCCCGTGCAGGGCGAGCTCGTAGCCACGGGCCGCCAGCTCCTCGCCGAGGAGCTCGCTGAACGCGTCGTCGGCGAGCTTGGTCTCCTGCAAGCAGACCACGTCGGGCCGGCGCTCGTCGAGCCAGGCGAGCAAGCGGGGCAGGCGGCGTCTGACCGAGTTGACGTTCCAGGTCGCTACGCGCACCCGGGCAACGGTATCGCCGCCGCCGCCACCGACGCTCGGTGCCTTGCGGGCCGCCGGGATCGGCCTGGTCCAGGCGGATCGACCGGCGTGCGCTCACGACGGTCCACCGGCGCGACGCCGGCCGCTCTCACGCACTCGCGGCTGTCATCTGTGCGAGCGCCGGGCGGGCGTCCGGGCCCGCTTCTTCGCCCTCGCCGCCGCCGTCTTCGCCCTGTTTGCCGAGACCGCCGCGGCGTAGGCGGACCTCAGCTTGGCCAGCGTCTCGTGCGAGGTCTCGCCGACCGCGGGTAGATCATCCGGGCTGCGCGCCGCCGCCGGCCCGATCCCGATCTCCAGATGGGGCGCCGACGAGATGCCCACGGCCCCGCATCCAACCTGAGCGATCGGCTGTCCCGCAGAGACGTGCGTGCCGGTGGCGACCAGAGCCGGCGAGGCATGCCCGTAGTAGATGAAGCGGCCCGCATCCGGACCGCTGTCGACGAGCAGCACGGGCGCGGAACTGCCAAAGCCGGAGAGACCCTCGCGCACGATGGTGCCGCTGGCGACGGCCAGCTCCGTGAGCCGAGCGCCGCACTGGTTGGCGTTGCCCCCGACGTCGACGCCCTGGTCCAGCGACCACCAGCTCGTCGCGGCGACGCGCGCGAGCGGATACAGGGGGAACACCCACCCGCGCGGGCCGATCGGGTACGGGCTGGCGCTGAACGGCGGTGCGGGCGCCGTAGCCGGAGTGCCGCTGGACGGCGCCGTGCCACCCGCCGAAGGCAGCGTCGGCAGGGGAGCCGGGGCGGTCACTGGGGCCGGCGCCACGCCTCCCGTGTCGTCCCCGAACGTTCCCTGAGCACTGCCGAGCAGGCCGAGGACTACCAGCATGAGCGTGGCTGCGTACGCCGTTGGGCGTCGATGCATGCGCATTTGCCTCTCGTCGTCGGCCGACGGGGTTAGCTGACGGGCTAGCGACTTGCGCCCTCCGCGGATTACCGCGGAGCTCGCCCCAACAACTCGGTTCCCCCGCTCCCGGGCACCGGCCCAGGATTAGGCGTGGCGCAGCTTAGCGAAAGGCTCGGCCCGATGCGAGAGCTGCAAGTCGCCCCGCATGCCGGAGGCCGGCTGCTCGAGCGCCACGGGCGTGGCGCGCGCGAGGGATCTCCGGCCGCGCGACACTCCGAGGGGATCCAACCGGTCGGGCTCCTAGCTCTCTGGCTTACGGCTCGGTGAGGCGCTCGGCCTCTTCCTCGTCGAGTTCCGCGGCGATCTCGCGGTAGCGGTCCTCGATGCGCTCGACAGCTCTCTCGGCGGCGTCATTGGCCTTCTGAACCGCCAGGTTCCGTTCGGCCTTGGCCGCTTTGCGCGCGAGGTAGTAGAGCCTGCGGGCGAAATCCGGCTCAGATGCCTCGGCGGCCTCCTGCTCGGCCGCTTCGCGTTCGCGTTCGGCCCGTTCGGCTTCTTCCCACCGTCCGACGCTGGAGATCCGCGCGTCCCTGCCCCTTCGGCGCCCGAGCCGTTTCAGGACCGCCGATCTGAGCAGCTCATACCACAGGACCGCAGCGAGGACGTAGATCACGGCCAGGCCCAGCGGCAGCGTGACGAGGATCGCCATAAACGACATCACCCCCATTTTTCGGCCTGAACTCGGCAACCCATGAGCGGCGCACGGCCAGGGTTAGAATTGCCACCATGCCAAGGATGGCGGAAATGCTCTCGATGGTGCTCGGCGGCGGGCGCCTACGCGGCTTGCGGCCGGCGGTCCTGGCGCTCGGCGTGGGCTGTGCGCTGGTGGCGTGCCCGCAGGCGTTGGCGGTCGGTGGCGAAACCGAAGTCCTGGTCGTCTGTGAACCCAGCAAAGTCGTGGTCGCTGAGACGACCACGTGCAGGGCAACGGTCAAGAACAACCCCGCCGGGTCGCCGGCGCCGATGGGGAAAGTCGCCTTCACCTCAGACTCGGACAGCGGCTTCAGCCCGAACTGCCCCTTGGAAGAAATGGCCGAAAAAGAACAGTCCACGTGCTCTGTCGTT
>JAXDGQ010000202.1:0-3358 GCA_034664965.1 Solirubrobacteraceae bacterium
CAACACGGAGATCGGGCTGCCGCTGGCGGTGCTCGCCGCGCCGGCCGACACGGAGGTGCTGGTGCTGGAGATGGCGATGCGCGGGGTCGGGCAGATCGCCGAGCTGACGGCGATCGCCGAGCCGGACGTCGCGGTGATCGTCAACGTGGGCCCCGTGCACCTGGAGCTGCTCGGCACGGTCGAGGCGATCGCGGCGGCCAAGGCGGAGGTGATCGCGGGCTTGGCGGCGGGCAGCACGGTCGTCGTCCCGGCTGGTGAGCCGCTGCTCACGCCGTACCTGCGCGCGGACGTGAAAACGATCACCTTCGGCGACGGTGCCGACGTCGTGCTGCTGCAGGCGCGCGACGACGGCGAGGTCCTGATCGAGGCGCACGGGCGCGAGATCGTTCTGCGCCCGACCTTCTCGCAGGCGCACAACCTGCTGAACCTGCTGGCCGCGGTGGCTGCCGCGCTGGCGCTGGGGATCGATCCACAGGGCAGCCTGGATGTGCGCTTCTCGGCGCTGCGCGGCGAGCGCCGCGAGCTCCCTGGGGGGGTGGTCGTGATCGACGACTGCTACAACGCCAACCCGATGTCCATGCGCGCGGCGATCGACGACCTGGCTCAGACGGCACCCGCGCGGCGTGTGGCGGTGCTCGGCGACATGCTCGAGCTGGGTGCGCAGGCGCCGCGCCTGCACCGCGAGATCGGGCTGTACGCGGCCCAACGCGGCGTCGACGTGCTCGTCACCGTCGGGGCGCTGGCGGCGGAGATGCGCGGAGAGTTCGAGGGCGAGTCCTACCAGACGGGCGATGCGCAGGCCGCCGCGGAGCTGTTGGCGACGCTGCTGTGCGACGGCGACACGGTGCTCGTGAAGGCTTCGCGGGGAGTCGGGCTGGAGCGCGTGGCGAGCACGCTCGCCGCCGACTGCGAGGACGATCGCGCCGGGGGCGGCTCGAGCTCGGTCACCGCCGCCGGCGAGCCCGGACAGCGCTGATGGGGCGGATCCTGTTCGGCGGCACGGCGGCGCTGCTCATCTGCCTGTTCCTGGCTCCGAAGTTCATCGAGTTCCTGCGCGAGCGCGAGTTCGGCCAGCACATCCGCGAGGACGGGCCCGAGGGGCACCACGAGAAGGCCGGCACGCCGACGATGGGCGGGGTGATCATCTTCATCGCGATCTCCGTGCCGTTCTTGATCCTGACCGACTACGACTGGCGGTCGGTGGGCGTGTTCGGGGCGATGATCGCGTGTGCGCTGCTTGGCTTCGCCGACGACTACATCAAGCTCGTGCGGCGCCGCTCGCTGGGCCTGCGGGCGCGTACGAAGCTCGCGGTGACGATCGCGATCTCGCTGGGGTTGTGGTGGGTGGCCCAGCACGAGGCGCACCTCGCGCCGACGCTGCGTCTGCGCTTCGTCGACTACCAGATCGACCTCGGCCCGTTCTACCCGCTGCTGATCTACTTCGTCGTCGCCGGGACGACCAGCGCGGTCAACCTGACAGACGGCCTCGACGGCCTGGCGGCGGGCTGCGCGGCGATCGTGCTGCTGGCGTACATCGGCATCACGTTCATCACCGGAGAGGATGACCTGGCGATGCTCGCCGGGTGTCTCGTCGGCGGCTGCGTCGGCTTTCTCTGGTTCAACGCCTTCCCGGCGACGATCTTCATGGGCGATACCGGCTCGCTCGGCCTGGGCGGCGCGATCGCCGGGCTGGCGGTGATGACCAAGACGGAGCTGCTGCTCGTGCTGCTCGGCGGGATCTTCGTGATCGAGGCGCTGTCTGTGGCGATCCAGGTGATCTCCTTTCAGACGACGCGCAAACGCGTGTTCCTGATGGCGCCGATCCACCACCACTTCGAGTTGCGCGCGTGGTCGGAGACGAAGATCATCCTGCGCTTCTGGATCGTCGCGGCGATCTGCTGCGCGATCGGCTTCACGATCTACCGCCAGAGCATCGGCTGACGTGTTCGTGGATCAGGCGTCCTTGCGAGCAGCAGGGGCACGTCGGGATTGCCTGAGTATGATCGCCCGATGGCGACAGCCGAGCCTGAGGCGCGGCCGACAGGTGCCGCCGACAGGAAGGGAGCCATCATGAGCAAGCTGGTGATCGTGACGGGCGTGCTGGTCGGCCTGATGGCGCCCGTCGCCCACGCGGAACCGACGCAGTGGGCCGACCATCGGGCCGCGATCCCCGTGGGCGAAGTGCGCGCGCTCGGGATGGCCGGGACGCTGACGTTCCGGGTCAAGTCGCCTGCGGGCAGGGTCCTGGTCAAGGGCGAATGCCCGACCACCGGCCTCTCGGCGTTCTGGAACGAATCCGAACACGGCCACGGCGAAACCCGCGCGATCTCGTTCGCCGGGTGCACGGATGAGACCCTGCCGAACGGCACTACAACCTGTGGTGGCAGCACTCTCGAAGTGCAGCCGGCGAAGTTGACGTGGCCGACGATTCTCGAAGCGAGCCCTACGATCTACCTAGACGAATGGCACGGCTTCGCGGTCGACATCCGGTGCGCCGGAGGAACCGACTACGGCACCTTCTCGGGGCTGCTGACGCCGAAAATCGGTGACGAGGATGACGTAGGCAACTGGCGGGACGACAAAGACGATCACCTGCTGTTCAGCCCAATGAGGGGCAGGTTGCGCGAACCCGTCAATGGCGACACCGCGATCGTGATGGGCGCTCTCACGATCGAAGGGAAGCGGATACAGGCATGGAGATTCCCGGGACCGCCGGCGGCGGCCCTGTCGTTCTCGGCGGACTTGACATCGCCGTTCGGTGAGCACGAGTCATGAACCGCGCGCCGAAGCGACACGGCGTAGCGGCCCCGCACGGCCCGCGACCAAACTAGGCGGGGGACTCTAGGCCCCTACACGATCGGAGAACCGCGTCAGCCCGTCCTCGGGGATCGGCTCCCAAACGGCCGCGCTGGCTACATGCTGGCGCCCGCCAGGACGAACGCCGGGATCGCCATCGAACAGCCCCATGCGCACCGCGATCTGGTCGGGGTTCTCCGGGTTTTGCGCGAACAGCGCCGAGCCGCAGACTTCGCAAAACGCCTTATCGAAGCCGTCGCCCGCATTCCAGCGACGGATTTGACCCTCCCCGGCGACGATGCGAAATGTTCCCGTCTTGACGCCGGCCGATGCCGCCGCTGCCGTGCCGGTTCGGCGTTGGCAACGCTTGCAATGGCAGTAGGAGGCACCTAGCAGCGGCTCCGTAATCTCGAGGCGGACAGCGCCGCAATTGCAGCGGGCGGTTAGAGCCGAGGTCACGTCGTCGGGCACACCGGAGAGACTACCGGTCATTACCGGAATGACGTGGTAGGGTGTCGGCGATGCACGACCCGCCAGAGCCGTTCGCCCGCTACGCGCGCTC
>JAXDGQ010000203.1:0-10429 GCA_034664965.1 Solirubrobacteraceae bacterium
CGTCTCGTTGGCGATCGGGATGAACGTGGGGTTGGGCCGCTCGGGGTCCTGTTCGGTGCTCAGCCAGAAGGAGCCGAGCGGGCCTTTGCGCGGGCGCAGCGCGATCGCGTTGTCGAGTGTCTGCATCACGAGGATGATGATCGTGCGCCGCGACCAGTGCTTGGGGAACATCACCTGCAGCAGGCGCCTGGGGTGCAGCAGGATCTGGACGAGCAGCTTCAGCGGGCGCGTCACGCGCGTGCCGTCGCCTACGAGCAGCGTGTTCAGGCGGTGCATCGAGTCGCCGTCGTCGCCGTAGGTGACCGTCTCGATGTGCGTGTTCGCGTCCGGGTAGATCGACGAGGTGATCGCCACGCGTTTTGCCAGGTCCTGGGGGTAGTCCTCGGGGACCGTCACCGCGAGGATCGACTCCGAGTTCGTTCGCACCAGCTCGCCGAGGCGCTTTGAGATGCGCGGCAGCGAGCCGTTGACGCGGCAGCGCGCCAGCAGCTTGTTCGTCCCCAGCGGGCCGGCCGACACGACGACGCCGCGCGCTCGCTGCACGCGGCGTTCCTTGCGCAGCCAGGCGCCCGAGCGCACGCTTTCCACCTCATAGCCCTCGGCGCCGTCGGGCGAGCCGATCGGGCGGATGTCGACGACGGTGCGTTCGGGCATCACGCGCGCGCCGCGCTTCTCAGCGAGGTAGAGGTAGTTCTTGACAAGCGTGTTCTTGGAGCCGTGCGGACAGCCGACCATGCAGCGCCCGCACAGGCGACAGCCGGTTCGCTCGGGCCCCTCGCCGCCGAAGAAGGGGTCGGCGACGGTCTTGCCGGGCTCGCCGAAGTACACGCCGACGGGGGTCTTTTTGTAGGTGTCGCCCACGCCGAGCTCCTCGCCGAGCTCGCGCAGCAGCTGGTCGGCGGGATCGTCGTGCGGGTTCTGCACGACGCCGAGCATGCGCTGCGCTTCGGTGTAGTGCGGCGCCAGCGCGCTCTCCCAGTCCTGCATCTCGCCCCACTGACGATCCACGAAGAAGGCCTTTGGCGGCACATACAGCGTGTTGGCGAAGCCGAGGCTGCCGCCGCCGACACCGCATCCCGAGACGACCGACACGTCTCTGAAGGTCGTCATCCGGAAGATGCCCTTCATGCCCAGCATCGGGTTGTAGAAGTAGCGCTTGAGATCCGCCGTGGACTTCGGCAGCTCGTCGTCGGCGAAGCGCCGCCCACACTCCAGCACGCCAACCGAATGGCCTTTCTCGGAAAGTCGCAGCGCTGAGACGGACCCGCCGAAACCCGAGCCGATGACCAGCCAGTCGAAGTCGAAGCTGTCCGTGAGCGTCTGCATGTTCATCGGCGCCGCCCGGCCCGCGCGGCCGTCCCCCGGCGCACACGCGATCTTACCGGCTGGCTGGCCGCGCGGCCAGGAGCAACGAAGCCGAGCCTCCCTCGGTTTGTCGCCGCGGTGGCGTGGGTAGCCAATCATTCGTCACTTCTACGCGGGGAGGAAACATGGTCAGGTGGCTGCTCGGTCTTCTAATCATCATCGCGATCGTCCTGGTGCTGGTCAAAGTCGCCGTTGCCGGCGGGATCGTCGGAGCGATCGCCTTGATCCTGCTGGTCCTGATCGTGCTCGGGCGCGTCTGACGGGCCGCCTTTCTCAACCCCTCTCAGGAGCGCGCCGAACCCCGCTATATTCCGTGAAGTAATGGCTGTTGAGAGGCTGCGAAACCGCCCGTGCGGCGGTCGCTATGGGGACATCGTGCAGTCGATCGGCAACACGCCGCTGATCGAGCTGCCAAGCCTGTCGCCCAAGCCCGGCGTGCACGTCTGGGCCAAGCTCGAGTCGCACAACCCGACGGGCTCGGTCAAGGATCGCGTCGCGCGCGCGCTGATCGAGGACGCCGAGGAGACGGGCGCGATCGCGCCCGGGCAGACGATCCTCGAACCGACGTCGGGGAACACGGGCATCTCACTGGCGATGATCTGCTCGCGCCGGGGCTACAAGCTGAAGGTGGTGATGCCCGAGAACGTGACCCCCGAGCGCACCCAGCTGCTGCAGATGTACGGCGCGGAGATCGTCTACTCGGCGGGCTCGGAGGGTTCAAACGGGGCGGTGGCGAAGGCTTTGGCGATGGCCGCCGAAGACCCCTCCTGCTACATGCCCTACCAGTACGGCAATCAGGCTAACCCGAACGCGCACTACAACGGCACGGCGCTGGAGATCCTCGTAGAGCTCGACGAGATCTCCGCTTTCGTCGCCGGCCTGGGCACGGGCGGCACGCTGATGGGCAACGGCAGGCGCCTGAAGGAGACCTTCGGCGACGCCTGCAAGATCGTCGCCGCCGAGCCGATGCAGGGCGAGCCCGTGCAGGGGCTGCGCTCGCTCGACGACGGCTTCATCCCGCCGATCATCGACATCTCGCTGCTCGACCGCAAGATCTTCGTGACCAACTCAGACGCGATCACCTGGACGCGCAAGCTCCTCGACGACGAGGGCGTCTTCGCGGGCGTCTCCAGCGGCGCGATTGCGAGCATCGCCGTGCGCATCGCCGGCGAGCTCGACGAGGGCAACGTCGTGTTCGTCGTCGCCGACGACGGCTGGAAGTACCTCTCCAGCGGCATCTACACGCTGCCCGTAGAGGAGATCGAGAACCTGGACTCGACCGTCTGGTGGTAATGCGCCGGCCGACCGCTCGCGGCGCGCGCGGACGCCCATGAAGATCGCCTCTGACCTGCTCGCGGAGGTGGTCGCGCACGCGCTGGAGAACCCCGACATCGAGTGCTGCGGCGTCGTCGCCGTCGCCTCGGGCGATGACGGCGCCCCGCGGACGGCCACGCGCGTATACCGGGCCGAAAACATCCACCACAGCGCGCTGAGGTTCGAGATCGACCCGATGGAGCTGCTGCGGCTCAACAACGAGATCGACGACCAGGGCTGGGAGATCGGCGCGATCTACCACTCGCACGTGCGCAGCGACCCCTACCCGTCCCAGACGGACATCGCCTTCGCCGCGCAGTGGCCGGGCGTCGAGTGGATCATCGTCGGTCTGGCGAGCGGCGAGCGGCCGAAGCTGCGTTCGTATCTGATCGGCGGCGGCGCCGTCGCAGAGGTGCCGCTCGCAGAGACCGCTGCGCGGGAGCGCCAGAGCTGAAGGACAAGCCGCTCATCTGCCCGTCCTGCGGCTCCTCGCATCCGCGCTCCGAGCGCTTCTGCCCCGACTGCGAGATGCCGCTCGTGCACATGCCGGGCAGCGAGCGCGAGGCCTCAGAGCGCCAGCGAAAGGCGCGCAAGATCAAGCCGCAGTACTCCGAAGGGAGGCTTGTCAAGGTCGCCTACGCGAACAACCAGCCGGAGTCCGAGCTGATCGAGGCGCTGCTGCTGGAGGAGGGCATCCCGAGCATGTCGCGCCGCTCGGGCGGCTTTGACGTCCCCGACTTCCTCGCGGCCGGCCCGCGAGACATACTCGTGCCGGAGTCCGGCGCCGAGGCCGCGCGCGAAGCGCTGGCCGCGCCGCCGAGCTAGGCGAGGACCGGCTGGCCGGCTGCTTCTGAGGTGATCGAGCGGATCTCCTCCGAGGCCCGCTCGAACTCTGCGTCGGAGAGCACCGGCGTGCCCTCGAAGGGGAGCTCGCGCTGCAGCTCGATCCACGCCTGCGAGGCCGTGTACTCGTCCTTGACCTTCACGGTCACCGGACGGGGAATGCGGTAGGTGCGCAGCAGCAGCACGTGCAGCGGCTGGTGGCGGCGCCAGCCGAGGCGCTTTTCGGCGTAGTCGGGCGTCCACACGTAGAACGGAGAGAGCGCGTCGACGCACCGCGGGTCGGCGATCGTGAAGTGGTCGGCCACCTCGGCCCAGGCGCGGATGCGCACGCGGTCGGGCTGCTGGACGGGCGCGCCTGAGGTGAACGCGTGCAGCAGCGGCTCGCCGTCGCTCCAGACGCCCTCCTCGAGCGCGCGGCGCAGCTCGGGCTGGTGGGACTCGCGTACGAGATCGCCGGTCTGGTGGTCGAAGGTGGGGTACAGGAAGAACCGTTCGTGGGGAAGCCGCAGCGACTTGCCCGGTTCACGAATACCGCCCTTTCTGAGTGTGAGCAGCTGCTCGCCTTCCGCCAGGGCGCGGACGGTGACAGCCCATTCTTTGAAAGCAATTGGCATAAACGGTGATGCTAAGAAAGCGTCTCGATATCGCCTGCGTCACGCCCGCTGTGGGCGCCCGCCGACCCGTTAAAGATACGAAACCCCAGCGGAAATCCCAAATCGCCTGCAAATCAGGGGTTTATTGGGCGGCCTCGGGGGGGCGGGCGGGTGCGGCCAGACTGTCCGCGCAGCCAAGGCCTCCTCCGCCGGGCGTTTCGATCCGCAGTCGCTGCCCCGCGCGCAGCCTCCCCGTCGCCTTGCCCGGCAGCGGCTGGCCGTCGAGCAGATCGCGGCCCGGCGCACCCGGCTGCCCGCCGGCGGCTCCGCGCGGCGCATGCCGGCGGCGCTCGGCGATCAGCGAGAAGCTCATCTCGCGCAGCGCCTGCAGCTCGCGCACGACGCCGTCGCCGCCGCGCCTCGCCCCGGCGCCGCCAGAGCCTCGGCGCAGCGCATACTGCACCACGCGCAGGGGAAATTCGCGCTCCAGTGCCTCGACGGGCGTGTTGAGCGTGTTGCTCATCGCGACGTGCACGCCGCTCGGGCCGTCGGCGTCGGCGCACGCGCCCTGGCCGCCCCCGAGCGTCTCGTAGTAGGAGAAGGAATCGCCGCCGGGCGACGAGGATTCGGCGCCGAGCGTCAGGTTGTTCATCGTGCCCTGCCCGAGCGCCCGGCCGAACGCGCCGAGCACGAGGTCGGCGACGCGCGACGAGGTCTCGACGTTGCCGGCCGCCACGGCGGCGCCGGGTCGCGCGTTGAGCAGCGTCCCCTCCGGCGCGCGCACCTCGACCGGCCGGTAGGCGCCGGCGCACGGCGGTATGTCGGGGTCGGTGAGCACGCGCACGGCGAACAGGCACGCCGAGCGCGTGACCGCGAGCGGGCAGTTGAGGTTGCCGTCGTGCTGCGCCGCGCTCTTGGAGAAGTCGAGCAGCAGCTGCTCGCCGTCGACGGTCGCGCGCAGACGCAGCACCAGGTCCCCCTCGCGGGCCTCGAGCACGTCCTCGGCGTGGCGCTCGCCGTCTGCCAGCGCCGCCAGGCACGCGCGCGTGCGTCGCTCGGAGTAGTCGAGCACGGCGTCGGTGGCCACCCGCAGCTGCTCGCGCCCGAGGCGCTCGGCGAGCGCGCCCAGGCGCAACGCGCCGATGCGGTTGGCGGCGAGCTGCGCGCGCAGGTCGGCGCGGCGCTCCTGCGGCTGGCGCATGCGCGCGACCAGCTCCTCGATGGCGGCGTCGTCGAGCACGCGCGGCGAGATCACGACGCCCTCTTCGGAGAGCCTATGACTGTCTGCGGGCATCGAGCCGGGAACCCGCCCGCCGACGTCGGCGTGATGCGCGCGGCAGGCGGCGAAGCCGAGCAGCGCGCTGGCGCCCCCGGCCTGCGCCCATCGCGCGAAGACGGGCGTGACGACGGTGATGTCGGGCAGGTGCGTGCCGCCGGTGAAGGGGTCGTTGAGGATCCAGGAGACGCCGGGGGCGTGGCGCTCGCCGAGCACGGCCTCGATGGCGGCGGGCATCGAGCCGAGGTGCACGGGGATGTGCTCGGCCTGCATGATCATCTGCCCGTCGGTGTCGAACAGCGCGGTGGAGGCGTCGCGGCGCTCCTTGATGTTGGAGGAGTGCGCGGAGTGGATCAGCGCGACGCCCATCTCCCGACAGGCGGCGCGCAGCGCGCCGGCGACGACCTGCAGCTCGATCGCGTCGAGCCCGCTCACGCGACCGCCCGGGGGGCCTCGTCTCGCAGCACCACGGTGCCGTGCTGGTCGACCGCGCCCGACCAGCCGGGCGCGACGAGCAGCGTGGACTCGGCGAGCGCGCACACAGCCGGCCCGCACAGCCGCGCGCCGCAGGGCAGGTCGCCGCGCAGCACGGCGGCGTCGAGCGTCTGGCCGCCAAAGGCGACTGGCGCCCTCGCGTGGGCAGGCTCGCCGTCGCCGCCCGCCCGCGGGCTGAGCGCCGGCGAGTCCCCCCACACTGAAACGCGCACGTTGACCAGCTCGACGCCGGCGGCGTCGTCGCGGTAGCCGTAGCGCTGCTCGTGCGCGGCGGCGAAGGCCTCGCGCAGCTCGCGCGGGTCGACGGAGTGCGATTGCTCGACGGCGAGCTCGAAGGACTGGCCGATGTAGCGCAGCTCGTAGAGCACCCGGTGACGCTGCACCTCGCCGGCCAGCCCGCCGGCGGCGTGGGCGACCAGCTCGCTGCGCAGCTCGCGCAGGCGCTCGGCGTCGATCTGCTCGGCCGCCAGCAGCACGGTGCGCGAGACGTCGTGGCGCGGCTGGGCGGCGGCGAGCCCGAGCGCACAGAGCACGCCGGAGGCGCGCGGACACAGCACGCGGCGGATGCCCAGCTCGCGCGCCATGGCGCAGGCATGCAGCGGGCCGGCGCCCCCGAAGGGCATGAGCGCAAAGCGCCGCGGGTCGATGCCGCGCTGCACGGTGATCACGCGAAGGGCGCCGAGCATCTCGGACTCGGCCACGCGCACGATGCCTTCGGCGCAGGCGAGCGCGTCCATTCCCACCTCGGCGGCGAGGCTGGCGACGGCGCGCGAGGCCGCGTCGCGGTCCAGCGACAGGCCGCCGGCGAGCGGCGAGTCGGCGAGCAGGCGCCCGAGCAGCAGGTTGGCGTCGGTGACGGTTGGCCGCGTGCCGCCGAGGCCATAGCAGGCGGGCCCGGGTTGCGCTCCTGCGGAGTCTGGACCGACGCGCAGCGCGCCGCCGGAGTCGCGCCAGGCGATCGAGCCACCGCCGGCGCCGACTGTGTGGATGTCGAGCGCGGGCAGCGCGAGCGGGCGCCCGGCGATCTCGCGTTCGGCGGTCTCGGCGACGTCGCCGGCGTCGATCAGGCAGGCATCGCAGGAAGTGCCGCCCATGTCGAAGCACAGCACGTCGCGCTCGCCGGCGAGCTCGGCGAGCAGCAGCGCCCCGCCGACGCCACCGGCGGGACCGGAGAGCACGGTGAGCGCGGCATGCGCGGAGGCGCGCGCGAGGTCGGTGAGCCCGCCGGAGGACTGCATGATCTTCGGCTCGGGCAGACCGCGCGAGCGCGCATCGCCGCCGAGCCGGCTCAGGTAGGCGCGCAGCGGCGGCGACAGCGCGGCGTCGAGCGCGGTGGTGGCGGTGCGCTCGAACTCGCGAAACGTGCCGACGAGGTCGCTGGAGAGCGAAACGCTTGCGTCGGGCAGCAACTCGGCGATGAGGGCTGCGAGCATGCGCTCGTGCTCGGGATGGGCGTAGGAGTGCAGCAGCGCGACGGCCACCGCTTCGGGCTGGCTTGCGGCGAGCTCGCACACGATCGCGCGCGCCGCTCCGGGGTCGAGCTCGCGCAGGGGCCCGTCGGGGGTCATGCGCTCGGGCGCCGCGAAGCGCAGCTCGGCGGGCACGAGGGGCGCGGGCGCAGCGTCGCACAGCCGGTAGAGGTGCGGGCGCGCCTGACGAGCGAGCTCGATGACGTCGGTGAAGCCCTCGGTGGCGAGCAGCGCGGTCCGCGCGGTGCGCCCTTGCAGCAGCGCGTTGGTCGTGACGGTCATGCCATGCGCGAAGCGCCTCACATCCTGCGTTTGCGCACCGGCGCGTCCGAGCACGAGCAGCACTGCGTCGAGCACGGCGCGCGACTGCTCGTCTGGTGTGGAGGGAACCTTGGCGGTGTGGACGACTGAGTCGTCGCCGACGAGCACGGCGTCGGTGAAGGTGCCGCCGACATCGACCCCGAGGAGCACGCTCGGGAGCCTACGCGACGACCGCGCGCCCTACGCGGCAGCGAGCTCGCGGTCCTCGGTTTCGGCGAGGTGCTGGTGCGAGGGGCAGTAGCCGTTGTGCGGGAGCGGAACGCGCTGGCAGGCCGAGCCCTTGCGCGTGGTCGCGCGACACTGTGGCGGGGCTCCGCTGACGGCGGCGTAGCCCTCGTGCGGATGCAGGCTGACGAACTCCTGCGCGTACTGCACGTAGCGGCAGACGACCTGGTGCACGTGCGACTGCGCGCACATCGGGAAGTAGTTGCGGATGTCGGAGAACAGCGCGCGCTCGGGGCGCGCGAAGTAGTGGCGGTCGGTCGCCAATCGCGTGACGACGGCCTCGCATGCGCGCAGCACGGCGGCGTGGTTGCAAGCCGCCGGGGCGCCCGGCGGGGGAGGGACGATCTGTGGGGCTAGCTCCCTGTAGATGGCACGACTGAACTGGTACATGGCTACTCCTGACCTGCTTTGTGTTTGGAGCACACCCGCTGTTCCTCGAGAGACTCCGAACATCCGCAAACCTTCTACGCGCAATAACACTCGGTCGATCACAAAAGGACCTAAAGAAAGGTCGTCTTGAAGAACTTTTTAGGAAAGGACCCCTGACGGGGTCGCGCGGGGGTGCGCGCGGGCTCGCCCGGGCGGGCGGGGAAGGTCGGCTTGGCGCTCGTGCGCCGGCGTCAGGTCCAGGCCTGCCAGTCGATCTGCTCGGCGCCCGCAGGACGTCGCTTGGCGCTTGAAGCGAGCTGCGCGCGGACGACGGCGTGGCGGCCGTCGAGCGAGGGGTCGCGCTGTGGACGGTCCGAGCGCTGATGCGCGCCGCGGCTCTCGTTACGCGCGAGCGCGCAGCGGGCGATCGCGCGCGCCAGCGGGTGGGGATCGTCGAGCAGGCGGGAGAGGCCCTCGGCGCTGCGCACGATGCCGGCGTCGCGCCACAGCGCGGCGCGCGTCGCCGCGCTGCCGAGGGGCGGCGCGGGCAGCTCGCTCAGCCGCGCCAGCTCGGCCTCGCCGCCGACTCGTCGCGCGGGCGCCGGCTCGGCGAGCGCGTGAGCGACGGCGCGCCGGGCGAACACGAAGCACTCGCTGAGCGAGTTGGAGGCGAGCCGGTTGGCACCGTGCAGCCCGGTGCACGATGACTCCCCGACGGCGTACAGGCCGGCCAGCGTCGACTGCGAGTGCAGGCCCGCGACGATGCCGCCCATCGTGTAGTGGGCGGCGGGCGCCACCGGAATCAGCTGGCGCGTCGGGTCCAGGCCGGCCTCGCGCAGCGCGCTGACGACGTTGGGGAAACGAGCTGGGTCGACTGCGCGCATGTCCAAGCCGACCGAGCGCTCGCCAGACTGCAGCAGGCGCGCCTGGATCGCGCGCGACACCTCGTCGCGCGGCGCGAGCTCATCGACGAATCGCTCGCCGGAGCTGTCGTGCAGCGTGGCGCCCTCGCCGCGGATCGCCTCGGTCACGAGGAAGCCCTCTCGCCCGGCGATGCCGATGACGGCCGTGGGGTGGAACTGCAGCAGCTCGAGGTCGGCGAGATCGGCGCCGGCCTGGTGGGCCAGCAGCAGCCCGATGCCCTGAGAGCCGGGCGGGTTGGTCGTGCGCGCCCACATCGCGGCGGCGCCTCCGGTGCCCAGCACGACGGCGCGCGCGGCGATGATCTGCCCGTCATCGCAGATCAGCCCGGCGCAGCGTTCCTGCGAACGCCACAGCGCGCGGGCGCGCGCTCCCTCGAGCACCGTGATGCGCGGCTCGGCGGCGACGAGTGCGGAGAGCTGGCGCACGACGCGCCGGCCGGTGGCGCTGCCGCCCGCGTGCACCACGCGGCGGACGGAGTGCCCGCCCTCGAGGCCGAGCTCGAGCCGACCGGAGCTGTCGGCATCGAAGTGCACACCGAGCGCCTGCAGGTCGCGCACGCACTCGGGGGCGTCACGAACGAGGATCTCGGCCGCCGAGCGGCGCACGAGGCCGCGTCCGGCGAGCTCGGTGTCGCGTAGGTGCAGCTCGATGCTGTCGTCGGCCGCGAGCGCCGCGGCCAGCCCCCCCTGCGCCCAGTAGCTGGCGGTCTGCGCGAGCGGCGTGGCGGAGACGAGCACGACCGATGCGTGCTCGCGGACGGCGCAGAGCGCGGCGTAGAGTCCGGCTGCGCCCGCGCCGACGACTGCTATGTCGGTGTCGTGCGAGACCGCGAGTGGAGGCGCGGACATCGCGGAAACGGTATCTCGCGCGCCGGGACGAGCGGCGCGCGGCTACTTGCTCGCGCCGGGGCGGGCGAACCTGCGCAGCGCTTCGCGCTGGGCGGCGGGGAGGCCATTGGACGCCTTCCCCAGCGCGTCGGGCTTGGTGGACGTCGCGCCCGGCCCCGCCGTCCCGCCCGCGCCCGTGGTCGGGGTGCCGGCGGTAGTCGGTGTCGTGGCCCCGGGCGTGCTGGTCGTGGGCGTGCCGGCGCCCGGCGTCGTGGCAGTCGGAGCGGTGGCCACGCCCGGAGCCGGCGTCGTCGGCGTGGCGGGAGCGCTGGCGGCGGGGGTGGTCACCGTCGTGGCGGGCGCCGAGGAGGAGCCCGACCCGCCGGGGTGCTTGACGAGCGCGGCCGC
>JAXDGQ010000204.1:0-3340 GCA_034664965.1 Solirubrobacteraceae bacterium
GCAGCGTGTGGCGGCCCGCCGGGATAAGAAGTTCGTCGTTGATCTTGACATCGTCCACCGTTTGAGCATAGGGTACGCCCACGTACTCGGAGGGGTACGGGCGGGTACTTGCAAACCGCCCGAAAACTGATGTAGGGGGGACAGATGTCAAAGTCGCGCAGGTTGCTCGTGTTGTCGCTTGTCGTCGTCGGCCTGCTGGCCATTCCATCGGTCGCCAGCGCCACGATCACCGAAGTCTTCGGGACGAGCGTGAAATGCACCACCCAGGCCGCCGGCGCGACCGCCGGCCAGCGCTGGTGCCCCAACTCCGGCGCCGCCACGGTGCCGGTCTGGGACGGCACGCCGATCGACGTCTCGGTCGCCTTTCCGGTAGCCGCAGGCGCGGACAACAACTACCCCGTGGTCGGCATCTACCACGGCTGGGGCGGCACGAAGATCACCCCCTCCAGCGGAGCTGCGCAGCGCTGGCTGACCAAAGGCTATGCGGTCTTCAGCATCACCGACCGCGGCTGGGGCTCCTCCTGCGGCGGCGCGTCGACGAAACTCAAGGCGCCTCCGTGCGAACTCGGCTACATCCACCTGATGAGCCGCGCCTACGAAGTGCGCGACGTGCAGACGCTGCTCGGCAAACTCGCCGACGAAGGCGTCATCAACGGCCAGGCGATCGGTTCCACCGGCGGAAGCTACGGCGGCGGCATGTCGCTGCAGCTCGGCTCGCTGAAGGACCGCACCGAACTCCCCAACCACACACTGATCCCGTGGGAAAGCCCGCTCGGCAAACCGATGAAAATCGCAGCCACCGCGCCGGAATACCCCTGGACGGACCTCGCGCAGTCGCTGCAGCCCAACGGCAGCAACCTCGACTACGTGGCCGACTCGACCTACAGCGGCCCGCTCAAAGACCACCGCTTCGGCATCGAAAAGAACAACTGGAACGGCTCGCTGTTCCTCGCCGGCTCGCTGCTCGGCTACCTCTCGCCGGAATCGAACAACGATCCCGAAGCGAACATCAGGGCCTGGCACACCTTCAACCTGACCGGCGGCCCGTATGACGGCAAACCGCTGGCGGTGCAGCAGGAAGTCCAGCTGCCCTATCACAGCCCGTACTACGCCGACCTGACCGAGCCTCCGGCACCTGCGTTGATGGAGAACGGCTGGAACGACGACCTGTTCCCGGCCGACGAAACGGTCAAGTACTACAACAAGGTCCGCGCGACCTACCCGAGCCAGCCGATGCAGCTGTTCTACATGGACCTCGGCCACAACCCGCGCTCGGCGAATGGGACAACGAGCACGAGCGATCTCGCCAAGCTGACGGGCGCCCAGAACACGTGGTTCGCCTACTACCTCAGAGGCGAAGGCTCAGAACCGGCCGAAGCCAAAGGCGGCGTGAGAACCATCACCGCCTCGAGGGCGTGCCCGCTGACCACGGCCGGCTCCGGCGTGGAGCACGCCGCGTCCAACTGGGCCAGCCTGACACCGGGCGAGATCCGCTTCTCCAGCGCCGCGGAACAGACGATCTTGGCTCCGGGCACAAACCCGGCCACGGCGTTCACGTCCGGGGACGCATGCACCACGCAGTCCGCGGCCACGAACGCCTCGGCGGCGACGTACGCGCTCGGTGCGGCACCCGCGAGCGGCTTCACGATCGACGGCGCGTCGACCGTGATCGCCGAATTCTCAACGCTCGGGGCAAACGATCAGGTGATCGCGCGCCTGTATGACGAAAACGTCTCGGCCAAAACCGAGCAGCTGATCGGCCGCCAGACCTACCGGCCGCTCAACGTCGGCGAAGGCTTCACCAAGCAGACCTTCCAGCTGCACCCGAACTCATGGCAAGTCCCATCGGGGCACGTGGTCAAGCTCGAGTTGCTCGCCAAAGACTCGACCTACGCGCTCAATCCCGCGTCAGGGACCACTAAATCGGTTCAGGTGAAGAACCTCGAACTGCGCTTGCCGACCACCGACGCCCCCGGCTCCGCCGAAGGCATGGTCCAGGCACCGCTGGCGCACTACCTGCCGCCGGGCTACACGCTCGCGCGCAACGTGGTCCCGGCCGCGCCGAGCGCCCCGGTCCTCTCCAGCGGGAGCAACCCGAACGCCAACGGGCAGTTCACGCTGTCCTGGGCACCCTCCCAGCCGGCTACGGCGCCCACGTACACGCTCGAACACAAGAACGCGAGCGGCGGTTGGAGCACCGTCGCAAGCGGCCTCACGAGCACCGAATACGCGTTCACCTCGGGCAGCCCCGAGGGAGAAGGAACGTGGACCTATCGCGTCACCGAGAGCAACGAAAGCCCGCCCGGCGAAGCCTCGCCGGCCTCGGCTGAAGTGAAGGTCGACGAGACCGGTCCGAACGCGCCATCGGCATCGCCCGACCGCGCGCCGGACTACGCCGGTGGCGGGGGCTGGTTCAAGGACACGGTGACCGTCTCGTTCACCGACAACGGCGACCCGCTGCTGTCCGACGGAAGCCTGGGCTCCGGGGTCAACCCGAGCTCGATCTCCGTGCCGCAGACGTTCAACACCGACGGCTCGCACGAAGCGAGCGGGACGGTCGCCGACAACGTCGGCAACGTCTCGGGACCGGGAACCGCGACCGTGCAGGTCGACGTCTCGGGACCGTCGATCGAAGTCAAATGCCCGGAAAGCGCGCCCGTCGGCTCCTCGGCGGAAGCGACGATCGTGGCATCCGACGGGCAGTCGGGTCTGGCGGTCGACCCGAGCGGCAACGTGTCGATCGACACCAGCAAAGCCGGAGAACAGACGACCAGCGCAACCGCGATCGACAACGTCGGCCATGAAGCGAGCGACTCCTGTGTGACGCAGGTGGGCTACCCCAACCCGGGTGCGCCGACGCTGGCTTCTGGAACGAACCCGAACGCGAGCGGCCTGTTCACACTCGCCTGGACAGGCGCCGATCCGCTCGAATACTTCGGGCTCAGCTACACCCTGCAGCACCACAACGCGGCCACAGAAGAATGGTCGAACGTGGCGAGCGGGATCGAAGCGCTGAGCTACGAATACACCGGCGCCGGAGAGGAAGAGGGCACGTGGGAATACCGCGTCCAGGGCACCGACCCGTCGGTTCCCGCCACGACCGAATGGTCCGGTCCCTCCGCTGCGATCAAGGTGGACAAGACCCCGCCGGCCGCGCCGAGCGCGTCGGCCGACCGCTCCGCCGACTACGCCGGTGGCGGGGGCTGGTTCAAGGACACGGTCAAAGTGTCCTTCACCGACAACGGCGATCCGCTGCTGTCTGACGGCAGCGCTGGATCGGGAGTCGATCTCGGCACCCTTTCGGGATCGCAGACGTTCAACACCGACGGCTCCCACGAAG
>JAXDGQ010000205.1:0-6658 GCA_034664965.1 Solirubrobacteraceae bacterium
GTGCTGCCAGCCGCCTATGCCCTGATGCGGCCGTTCCCGATTGTTCGCATAACGAGCAGTGACACCCGCTCGGGCATCCGCTTGAGGCTGCTCAGGGTGCAGGCTCCGAACGGGAGCCGGATCAGCGTTACGTGCCACAACCGCGGCTGTCCCGTGAGGTCGCAGCAGAAGCTCGCGGCCGCCGCCGCCACCGGTGTCGCCGGATACACCTTCCGCAAGTTCCAGCGCGCTCTCCGCGCCGGCGTGGTTCTCGAGATACGGGTCTCGGCCGCAAACCAGATCGGCAAGTACACCCGGCTCACGATCCGCAAGGGCAAGCTGCCCCAGCGGGTCGACCGGTGCCTCAGCCCGGGGGGCGCCAAAACCATGGCGTGCCCGTCATGACCGTGCGGCCTCGTCATCTCGGCACTGGTCTGGCGGTCGGGCCGGTGCGCGCGGCGGTGCTGCTCGTGACCCTCAGCCTCGTGCTCGCCGTGTCCGCCGACGCCGCGTCTGCCGACCCGCCCCACATCACGATCGAAGTCTCGGGAGGCGCCGTCCTGCGCGATGCGACGCCCACGCTGAAGGGGATCACGACGGACTACCCCCGTGAACTGGACGAACCCTTCGACCCGGTGAGGGTCGTCATCCGCCAGGCCCAGGGCGGCGCCGCGGTCCAGGAACTCGAAGCCACGTTTCCCACGTCGCCCTTCACCGGCTTCTGGTCAGTCGCCGCCGCGGCGCTCCCGGACGGCACCTACACGGCCCGGGCGGAACAGACTGAAGCCGCCGAAACCGGCAAAAGTGACCTCGTCACATTCACGATCGACACCACGCCGCCGCAGGTCACGCTCACGCAGCCCGCAGACGGCAGCTCCTCCAGCGGCGCCGTGACGGTCGGCGGGGCGGCCGGGACGGCACCATACGACTCGTCCGCGGTGTCGGTTCGGCTGTTCGCGGGTGGTGCGGTCGCCCAGACTCCCCTGGAGACGCTCGTCGTGCAGGCCTCGGCGGAAGGCGGCTGGTCGGCTGCCCTCGCGCAGCTCGCCCCCGGCACCTACACCGTGCAGGCGACGCAGCGCGATACGGCAGGCAACGTCGGTGCGAGCGCGCCGGCGAGCTTCACCGTCACCCCGCCAGCCGGCCCGCCGGCGCCCACCGCGTCGTTCAGCTGGGTGCCCTCGACACCCCTGGTCGGCGAAAGCGTCGCACTCGCGTCGAGCTCGACCGATCTGGCCAGCCCGATCACCGGCTTCGCCTGGGCGCTCACGCCGAGCGCTGCCTTCGTCCCTGGCAACTCGTTGCTCTTGACGTCCTTCTCGACGCCCGGCCTACACCAGGTGCGCCTGCGCGTCACCGACGCGGCCGGCCGCTCGAGCATCGCCACCGAGGACATCCCGGTCAAAGCGCGCCCCGCCGTGCTGATGTCCCCCTTCCCGATCGTCAGGATCGCCGGATCGCTGACCGCCAAGGGAGCCAGGATCAACCTCCTGACCGTGCAGGCCCCGGTCTCCGCGCATGTGACGGTGCTCTGCCGCGGTCGAGGCTGCCGGACGAAGTCGGAAACCCGCTCGGCCACAGCCTCGACCAACGCCAAGCGCAAGACCTCTTCGGTGCTGCTGTCGTTCGGGCGCTTCCAGCGCTCCTATCGCGCCAGGACCGTGCTGACGATCCTGGTTTCCAAACCCGAAAGGGTCGGCAAGTACACGACCTTCGTGATCCGGCGCCACAAACTGCCCGTGCGGACCGACGCCTGCGTCCCCGCTGGCGGGTCCACCCCGATCCCCTGCGCGTCATCATGAACTCCATGCACTCCATGCGCGACACGATCGACGAGTTCCGCTACCGGTGGTTCAGCGTGCGTATCGGCGGTCCCGAGGCGACGCTGCAAGGCCAGTGGGTCGTGCTCGCGGTGTCGCTGCTCGTCGTGTTCGCGTGCTTCTTTGCGATCGGCCGCCTCGGTGTCGGCGGCGGCGGCGGTGGCTCGACCTCCGCGACGCCCTCCGCGTTGGTGGGTCCCTCCGGGCAGCCCGGGATTCCCGCGGGGCTGAGCGGTGGATCGCCGATAGCCGGGGCCGTGCCGGTCGCGATCGCCGTCAAGCCGCGAGCTCGCCCAGCCGTGCGGCCGGCCGCGAGCCCCGTGCGCGCGGCGACCCCGGCTCAGTCGCGCCCGGCTGAAACCGCTCGCACTGAAGCGCCGGCGGGCGAATCGCAGTCGTCCGCAGCGCCGGCCCCCGAACCCACGCCGGTCAAAGTTTCAGCTCCCGCGCCCAAGCCAGCGCCCATCAAAGCGTCTGCTCCCGCGCCCACCAAGGTGTCTGCGCCGGCCCCCGCGCCCACCAAAGCGGCTACGCGGGCGCCGAGCGGCTCCTCCTTCGACACCTCGGAATAGGCCGCATGCGCTATCAGTGGCGCGGTCTGCCCGTGAGGCGCACCCCACCAGTCCGCTACGGGCCGCGCAGCCTGCCGGCCGTCGTCATACCGCTGTTCATCGCCGTTGCGGTACTCGGCTACGTGGTCGGTCACGCGCGCTCCGGCGGCGGATCCAGCGAGACGCTGCGAACCGCCAAGAGCGCCCACGTCCTGATCGAATATCCAATCGGATGGAAGCCGGCCGCCAGCATCACGCAGATTCCCGGCCTGGCGATCGAGCATCCGCAGCTGATCGTTCCGCGCGCACGGCACGCGAGCGCCGGGCTGATCGTCGGCACGCTCCCGGCCGGAGAACTGGGCCCGCTTCCCAGGGGGTTCATCTCCGGTCTGAGCCGGCTGCCGCAGACGACCGTCGTCGATCTCGTCGAAGCCCAGGCTTACAGGTACGCCGCGTTCAGCGGCCCGGCACTTCAAGAGCCGCTGGTCGTCTTCGTCATCCCCAACCCGGGCGGCCATCCTACGGCGCTGGCGTGCTACGCGCCCAGCCAAGGGTCCCGCTACATGCGCCAATGCGAACAGGCCGTATCCGGGGTCACCGTCGTCGGCCAGGTGCAGGTCTACCGGCTGGCGCCGGAACCGGAATACGCCGCCAGGATCAGCACGGCGATCCTCCCGCTCGATCGCCTGCGCGTCGCGCTCAAGCGCGAACTCCAGCCGCAGATCACCGCCGAACGTGCACAACAGCTCGCCACGCGACTGGCCGCGGGATTTGCACAAGCCAGCACGTCACTGTCGAACCTCGAAGCCGCCTCGGCCGCGGCGCAGCCCGTGCAGGCCGCCCTGGCGTCCTCGGTCCAGCGTGCCCGCGACGGCTACACCGCGCTCGCCGGCGCCGCGAGCGAACGTGACGCCTCCGCCTACACCGCCGCTCAAAAGCGCATCGCGGCAGCCGAATCCGACGTCGACTGGGCGCTCGAGAACTTCGTCTTGCTCGGCTACAGCTCGGCGCTCGGGGGATCGGCTCCTTCGCCGTCCTAGCGCCAAGCTGGCTCGGGCGCCGCGGTGGCGCTCGGACCGAGAAATAGTCGGTTTATCTGGGTCGATTCGTGGTAGGCTTCGCGATCACGTGCTCTGGGATCGGCGGGAGGCGTTGCTGCACGGTAGTCGCAGGAGACGTTCGGCAGGGCGACTTTAGGGGCTGGGGGCGACCGGCGTCCAGCACGAGAAAGAGGCGACAAGGGAGACGTTGGAGACATGAGACACCTCAGACTGGGCTTGGGGCTTTTGGCGACGACGAGCGCATTCGCGTTCGCCGCCGTCCCCGCGATGGCCCAAGAATTCATCGCTAGCAGGGAAGGCGCGACGCACGGCGTCAGCGAAACCGAACAGCTGTTCAAATTCGGGGCCTTCAAAATCAAATGCCAGAAGGCGAGCGCCAAAGGCGCTGTCGCGGCGGGCAGTTCGAGCACGTATGCAACCTCGATCAAATACGCGAAATGCCTCACGAGCGCGTTCGTCGGGGGAACCAAACACCAGATCTTCCTCGGCACGAAGTGGCTGACTCCGCTGGCGATCGAATATCACGCGAACGGCTTCGTCGAAACCGGCTCCGAACTGGAAGAAGTCGAAGGTGCAGCGGTCCTCAAAGGCGGCACCGCCGTGCTGAAAATCAACACGGGCAGAACCGAAGAATTCTCAAAATCGGAATGTCACTTGTCCTGGCCGGAACAGACGATTCCGCTGAAAGCGGCAAAAGACCCCGAAGGAGAATTCTCCTCGGCCACCTACACGAACGCGTCGATGCCGCATCTGGTGAACAAAAACTTCCCGGATGGCCAACAGCACTACATCGTCATCTCCAACTCGTTCAAAGGAATCAAATACGAATTCGAAGGCGAACCGTGTGAAGAATGGGGCAAAGAAGAAGGCCCCGAAGGCGGCGGCGGAACCTACTTCGGTTCCTTCCCGCAGATCCTCGGCATGGGCAACCTGGAATTCCTGTAGCCGGTAACGTCGTTTCATGACTCCGCCAAAGGGGCGGAAGGCGGGTAGTCCACCGCCTTCCGCCCTTTTGCGTTGTTCGCCCGAACCGGCGGTTCGGCGGCCCCATCAGCCGGGCGACGAGGGCGACCCTTACGCGTTGGGCTGCGAGCCGGCCAGCGCGGCCATCTGCTGGAAGGCCTCCAAGGCGTTCAGCGGCTCGGCCTCGCCGTCGAGCTCGGCGAAGATGTTCGCGATGTTGACGACCAGGCGCTCGCCCTCGCCCCAGTCGGCCCAGCGGTCGACGCTGATCGAGCGGGCCGCCTGCAACGGCGTCATTCCGGCGTCGTGGCGCAGCCTCGCCTCGTCGTAGAGGTATTCGAAGTAAGCCTTGCACTCGCGCACGGCGCCGGTCTCGCTCGGCGGTCCGTGGCCAGGGACGATCACCTCCGGCGCCAGAGCGAGGATTCGCTCGCATGCGGCGATCCAGTTCGAGACCGGGCCGGCCCAGGCGATCGGGTGCGCGCCCGCGAAGAGGATGTCGCCCGTGAACAGCACGCGCTCGGCTGCGGCATGGACGAGCGTGTCACCGCGCGTATGCGCCGGCCCGACCTCGATCAGCGCCAGCGTTCGGTCGCCGACGCGCATCGTCCGTTCGCCGCTGAAGGTCTCCTGCGGCAGCGCCAGCTCGATGCCGTCGAAGTCAAACGAGCCGAAGCAGCGCAAGAAGAACTCGCCGAGCTCGCCCATCTGCGGAGCCTGCGCCACGAGCGCGGCCATCGCCGCCGGCGGCAGCTCGGTCATCTCCGCAGCGGTCCGCTCCGAGGCGACGATCACCGCGTCGCCGACCAGCTGGTTTCCGTAGCAGTGATCGCCGTTTGCGTGCGTGTTGACCAGTGTGTCGATGCGCGCCGCCGCCGGCACCGCCCGGCGCATCGCGCCCAGCATCTCCTCGGTCAGGCGCAGGTCGAACAGCGTGTCGATCAGCAGCGTGCGCTCGCCGTCGACGACCAGGCCCGCGTTGCTCCAGCCCCAGCCTCCGTCCGGTTGCAGATAGGCATAGAGGCCGTCGCCGACCTCCTGCAGACCCTTTGCGTAGCGCATCAGCGCCGCATGCTCTCGCGCAGGCTCATCGCCGTCAGACTACCTGCAGCACGATCCTCCAGCCCGGTGTACGCAGGCTCCTTGACGAAGGCGATAAACCTGATAGGCTCAATGAGCAATCAGGACCCAGCCTGATGCACGTCTCATCCCTCCGATCTGCGAAGCGCGCCGATGCGCTTCCCAGACGCCCCGCAGTGACTGGGTCGGTACCCCAGCCGGCCCAGTCACGCATTCAACGATGCGCTCAGCCATCGGCGAACGGTGCGATCGCGACGCCGTGGTCGCGCTCGCGCATCCCCAGCTCGTAGACGCCTCCGTGCGCGCTGCTCAGCGACCGCGGGCTGCGCTCGCCGGGCAGCGTCACCGTCAGGGCGAGCGCGGCGATCGAGCAGTTGACCGCGTCGTGTTCGCTGCCGCCGCCGGGATCGGCATAGCGCCAGCCGGCGGCAGTCCCGGGGGGGACCTCCACGCGGGCGTCGACGACCATGCCGCGCTCGCCCGGCATGCGCAGAGTGCAACCCTCGACGCTCTCGGAGACGCGCAAGCCGCGCGCGCCCAGCCCGCCGATGCGCAGACGCCGCCCGCCGACCGACAGCGCGCCGTTGGCCACCCACGGCGTCATCCGCCCGGCGATCTTCACGCGGCCCAGCGCCACGTCCAGCCACGCCTCGGGCGCCTGCTCGAAGCCCACCCCGTGTAGCCAGATCCAGCGCTCGGCGTGCTCGGCACCCCAGTTGTGCCCGACCATCCCAGCCCAGCCGTCGATAGCGATCTCCCTGTCACCGGCCAGGCGCAGCTCGCCGTCGAAGCGTGCCGCCGGGGCGGGGCTCGTGAGCTTGGTCCGCGGCAGCGGCGCACGGTACAGCCACTCGCGAGGCAGGTGGCGCAGCTCCGGCTCCCGCGAGCTGATTTGCAGCGACCACTGCGCAGCTCCGCACGCTCCGACCGCCGAGCCGGCGGCCATCGCCGCGCCCTGCTCGCGCTCTCCCGGGCGACCGACCTCGATCCAGCCCCCGTCCGGGACGCGCAGCGCATCGCTGGAGAGCTTGTGCATGAACGGCGCGCCGCGAGCGGCATCGAACACGGTGCACCACACCGAGCCGCGCGGCTTCTCGCCCGGCGGCTTGTGCACCGTGTGGCGTATCCACACGCCCACCGGCTCGCGCGGCGAGACCGCGCGCAGGTAGAAGGACTCGTACATCCCCTTGCGCGGTGGCGCGCT
>JAXDGQ010000206.1:0-3108 GCA_034664965.1 Solirubrobacteraceae bacterium
CGTCTCCACGGACGCCCGCGCGTCGGTGACCTCGATTCCGCCATCGCCGCCATCGGCGAGCGAGGTGGCATCCTCCAGCGCCGCCTGCAGCGGGCTGCGTCCGCTGAGCGCCCTGCGGCGATCGCGCACGCGAGAGAGGAAGCGCAGCTCGACTGCGTTTGCGACGTGCAAGCGATTTGCAAACGCGGCACCTGCGCGGGCGCGGGAAACCAGCTCGAGGGTCGCCTGGCTGTAGCAGTCTTCGAGATCCTCCAGTCGCAGACGATGGCGGTGGACGCGAAGCAGCAGCTCGCGCCTCGCGCACGCGACGATTGCGACCTCCTCGGCCGGATCGAGTGCGCGCCTGGCGCGCGTTCGCGACGAGTCGCCACCCCAAGCTCGTGTTTGCAGCCGGCATCCGGTAGACACATGAACATGTCGCTCGCGATCGCCCGCAGCCCCCCCGCCCACTTCCGCCGCGCAACCGGCCAATGCCTCGCCATCAGCCGCCGCGTGGGCGTCTGATGCCGATCACCGACACCCTCCACGCCCTCGACCGCCGCCAGCAGCAGACGCCGGGCGTGCGCCTCAGCGCTGCCGTCATCAAGAAGTTCATCGACGACCAGGCCGGGCAGCTGGCGGCGCTGATCGCCTACTACGCCTTCGTCTCGATCTTCCCCCTGCTGCTCGTGTTCGTCACGGTCCTCGGCTTCGTCCTGCAGGGGCATCCGTCAGACCAGGAAAAAATCGTCCACGGCACGCTCGGGCAGTTCCCGATCCTCTCTGACTCGCTCAAACTTCATGCCCTGAAAGGCAGCGGCGTGGCGCTGGCGATCGGCATCGCCGGCACGCTGCTCGCGGGCATGGGCGTCACGAGCGCCGCGCAGAACGCGTTCAACAGCATCTGGGACGTGCCCCACAAGCACCGCCCGAACTTCCTCTTCTCGCGCCTGCGCGGTCTCGGCATGCTCGCCGTCCTCGGCACGCTCACGATCGTTTCCACGGTGGCCGCCGGGTTCGTCGGCTCCAGCTCCCACGGTGCGCTCGCTGTCCTCGCCGGCGTGCTCGTCGCCTTCGTGGTCAACGTCGCGCTCTTCATGACCGCCTTCAAACTTCTGACCGCCGCCGATGTGAGCTGGCGGGAACTGCTGCCCGGCGTGATCGTCGCCGCGGTTCTCTGGCAGCTGCTGCAACACCTCGGCGGCTACTACGTCGACCACGAGCTCAAGCACACCCAGCCGCTCTACGGCACGTTCGCCGTCGTGCTCGGCCTGCTCGCCTGGCTCTATCTGGGCGCCCAGCTCGTCATCTTCGCCGCCGAGATCAACGTCGTGCGCGCGCGCAAACTCTGGCCCCGCAGCTTCTTCTCCGAGCCGCTGCTCGAGGCGGACAAGCGCGCCCTGACCTCCTCGGCCGAGGTCGAGGAGCGCGTCGAGCAGGAGAACGTCGAGGTGAGCTTCGACGAGGCGGACGAGCGCCCGGGTGGCGTCACGCGCCGCTCGCCGTAGACCTCCCCGCCGCGGCTGTTGCCACGCCCCGCTTCCCACCTACGCCAGCGGACGAAGCGGCTGCCGGGGGTGAGTCGCGAAACCCCGAAAACGGCTCTACAAAGCCATCTGCGGGGCGACCGGCAAAGTCCTTGCGCACGCAACGACAGCGCGCTATACTAACTAAACTTTCGTAAGCTCATATGGAGCAATAACTTATGCCTTCACCCGTTGACAGCCCCCAGCCTGAGCCTCTGCAGCCGAAGAAGCTGCTGCGGCTGATCCCCCTGGACGACACCGTCGTCTTCCCCAACATGGGCATCACGCTCACGATCGACGTGGGCGAGGACGAGCGTGTGATCCTCGTCCCGCGCCACGACAACGAGTTTCTCGAGGTCGGCACGATCGCCGAGGTCACCGAGCAGATCCGTCTGCCCGGCGGTGGCCGCGCGGTCGCGATCTCCGGCGAGCACCGCGGCCTGATCGGCGCGGCGCAGACCGGCACCGAAGGAGAGCTGCGCGTCGAGGTCGAGGAGCGCCCCGACAGCGTTCCCGTCGACAAGCGCACGCGCGAGCTGGAGCGTGAATACCGAGCCGTGGTCGAGGAGATCCTCGAGCTTCGCGGCGACGACGGCCGGATCGCCGCCTTCCTGCGCGCAATCGCCGAGCCGGGCAGCCTGGCCGACTCGGCTGGCTACTCGCCGAACCTGTCCTACGAGCAGAAGGTCGAGCTGCTTCGCACGCTCGACGTCACCGACCGCCTCGAGCTGGCCGTGAAGCTTCAGCGCGAGAGCCTGGCCGAGCTGCAGGTGCGCAAGCGCATCCGCGAGGACGTGCAGGACGGCGCTGAGAAGCAGCAGCGCGAGTACTTCCTGCGCAAGCAGATGGACTCGATCCGCAAGGAGCTGGGCGACGACGACGCATCCGTCGCCGAGGAGTACCGCGCGAAGATCGAGGAGGCCGACATGCCAGACGAGGTGTCCGAGCAGGCCCTGAAGGAGCTTGCCCGCCTCGAGCGCATGGGTGAGCAGACCGGCGAGTCCAGCATGATTCGCACCTACCTCGACTGGCTGATCGCCGTGCCGTGGGGCAAGCGCTCCGACGAGCACCTGGACCCGGTCGCGGCGCGTGCCGTGCTCGACGCCGACCACGCCGGCCTGGAGGACGTCAAGGACCGCGTTACCGAGTACCTCGCCGTGCGTAAGCTGCGCGAGGACCGCGGTATCGAGGCCGACCCCAAGTCGGGGGCGATCTTGACCCTGATCGGCCCCCCGGGCACCGGCAAGACGTCGATCGGCGAGTCGATCGCCCGCGCTACCGGCCGTGAGTTCGTGCGCATGTCGCTGGGCGGCGTGCGCGACGAGGCCGAGATCCGCGGACACCGGCGCACCTACATCGGCGCGCTGCCGGGCCGCTTGGTCAGGGCTCTGCGCGACGCCGGCACGATGAATCCCGTGATCCTGCTCGACGAGGTGGACAAGGTCGGCGCGGACTGGCGCGGAGACCCCTCCGCGGCGCTGCTCGAGGTCCTGGACCCCGCGCAGAACCACTCCTTCCGCGACCACTACCTCGACGTAGAGCTGGACCTCAGCCAGGTGATGTTCCTGGCCACGGCCAACGTCGCCGACACGATCCCCGGCCC